>NZ_LQPV01000001.1:0-31232 GCF_002101935.1 Mycobacterium sp. IEC1808
GTTCGGCGCCGGCGCCTCCCGTACTGGCGGAGCCCGTGGCGATCCCACCTGCGCCGCCCGCGCCGCCGGCTCCGAACAGGCCGGCCCCGCCGCCGGAACCGCCTGCGCCGGCCGTGCTGGTGGGTGCGGCGGACATCCCGCCGGTGCCGCCCGCCCCCCCGGCTCCGAATAGCCCAGAGTGCCCGCCCGCGCCGCCGGCGCCGCCGTTCGCGTTCGGTTGCGCACCGGTGACGCCGCCGATGCCCCCGGCGCCGCCGGCACCACCGTTGCCGGAGAGCATGCCGCCGGCACCGCCTGCGCCGCCGGCCCCGCCCCCACTGAGCCCGCTGTCGCCGCCGGCGCCTCCGACGCCGCCGGTGCCGAACAGCCCGGCGTTGCCGCCGGCTCCGCCGCCGCCCGCGACGCTGATGGCGTTACCGCCCGCGCCGCCCGCTCCGCCGGCTCCGTAAATCAGGCCGCCCGCACCGCCGTTGCCGCCAAAGCCGCCGCGGCCATTGACGCTGACGCCCGCCGCGCCGCCGGCACCACCAGTTCCGAACAGCCCGGCGGCGCCGCCGGCCCCGCCAGAACCGCTCACCGCGCCGACGGTTTGGGTGCTGCCGCCGGCGCCGCCGGCCCCCGCGGTGCCCCAAAACAATCCGGCAGCGCCGCCGTTGCCGCCGTTTTGGCCCGCCGCCCCGGACCCACCGTTGCCGCCATTGCCGACCAATATCCCGCCCGGCCCGCCGTTTTGGCCTGTCCCCGGCGCGCCGTTGGCGCCATTGCCGATCAACGGGCGACCCAGCAGCGTCTGGGTCGGCGCGTTGATCGCGTTCAACAGCTGCTGCAGAGGCGACGCGTTGGCGGCCTCCGTGCTCGCGTACGAAACGGCGGCGGCGCCCACCGCGCGCACGAACTGCTCGTGAAATGCCGACACCTGTGCGCCCAGCGCCTGATATGCCTGGGCGTGCCCGGTGAAAACGGCTGTGATGGCCGCCGACACCTCGTCAGTCGCCGGCGCCAGCAGTCCGGTGGTGGGGGCCAGCGCGGCGAGATTCGCCTCAGTGAGCGCTGACCGAATAGTTGCCAGATCTGCCGCCGCGGCGTCGACCACCTCGGGCGCCGCTATCAGAAAGGACATGCGGCACCCTCCCGGCGTGTATCAACCCTGGGCGTTGGCGTAAGGCCATCAAGCCGGCAGAGCGTAACAGTTGCCGGGACAGAAAAGCTCGGGTTTTCGGCAAAACGCGCGGTGCGGCGGAACCGGCCCGCTTTCTAGACGTGTCGCGTGTTGGCGATGGCGCGGTCCATCTCCCAGTACGCGCGCAGGGCGACCATCTGGCCCTCGTCGTTGGCCTTGTAGGTGAAGACGCCCTCCGCGGTCGTCTGGTAGTCGCCCGTCGTGATGAGGATGTGCCCGACGTTGGCTTCCTCGTTGCCGCATTGGTAGGTGTCGCGGAAAAAGAACTCGATCTTGGTGGTGGGCGCGATGGTGTTGTCCCAGAACGCCTCGATCGCGTCGCGGCCGCGGTGCCCCTTACCTTCGGGGTCGAGGGGCGACGGCCCGATGGGGTCCTCGACGATCGCGTCGTCGGCGAACACCGCCAGCCACGCCGCCTTGTCCCTGGCGATGACCGCCTCGCGGGAGCGTCGCCCGGCCTCGTGGGCCGGGTGTTCGGTCATGCCGGGACCTTTTCGGGCTTGTCTGCGCCGACGACCCACATGGAGTAGTACTGCGAACCGCCACCGTAGGCGTGGCCCAACGCCTTTCGTGCGTTGGGAACCTGGTGATCGCCGCCCTTGCCCATCACCTGGATCGCGGCCTCCGCGAAGCGAATCAGGCCCGACGCCCCGATGGGGTTCGACGACAGCACGCCGCCCGACGGGTTCACCGGAAGCCGGCCGCCGATCTTGGTCTCGCCCGCCTCGGTGAGCTTCCAGCCCTCGCCCTCGGGGGCAAACCCGAGGTTTTCCAACCACATCGGCTCGAACCAGGAGAAGGGCACGTAGATCTCGGCCGCGTCGATCTCGTCGATCGGGCTGGTGATGCCGGCCGCCTTCCACAGCGCCGCGGCCGCGTCACGCCCTGCCTGCGGGCTGACCTGGTCGCGTCCAGAGAACTGCAGCGGCTCGGTGCGCAGGGCGGTCGCGTGAATCCAGGCGACCGGCTGCCCTTGCGCCACACGGGCTTCGGCGGCCTCCTCGTTGCCGATGACGACCGCCGCCGCGCCGTCGGAGGACGGGCACGTCTCGTCGTAGCGGATAGGGTCCCACAGCATCGGGGACTCCAGCACCTTCTCGACGGTGATGTCGGGCTGGTGCAGATGGGCCAGCGGGTTGCGCGCCCCGTTGAGCCGGTCCTTCACCGCGACCATGGCACCGATGTTCAGTGGTGCCCCCGAACGGCGGATGTAGGACCGCACGTGCGGGGCGAAGTATCCGCCGGCGCCGGCACCGACCGGCTTGATGAACGGGATCGGAATCGACAACGCCCACATGGCATTTGATTCCGACTGCTTTTCCCAGGCCATCGCCAGGACGCGGCGGTACTTTCCGGATTGCACCAGGCTGGCGGCGACGACGGCGGTGGACCCGCCGACCGAACCCGCGGTGTGCACCCGGATCATCGGCTTGCCGGTGGCCCCCATGGCGTCGGCCATGAACAGTTCGGGCATCATGACGCCCTCGAAGAAGTCCGGAGCCTTGCCGACCACGACGGCGTCGATGTCGTCGAAGGTCGAACCGGAGTCTTCCAGTGCGCGGTCGATCGCCTCGCGCACCAGGCCGTTCATCGAGACGTCTTTGCGCTTGGCAACGTACTTCGTCTGCCCGGTACCGAGTACCGCGGCAAGGTGTGCCCCTGCACCGGCCATCAGTTCTTTCCTTCCATGACCGCGACCAGGTTCTGTTGCAGGGCGGGCCCGCTGGTTGCGTGCGCCAGCACCCGCCCGGCCGAACCGTTCCAGATGTGTTGTGCGGCAAAGCCGATCCGTTCCAGGCCGGCGACGAACATGGGGTTGGCCGCCAGCGCCCCGCCGGACGGGTTGACCTTCGTCGTGCCGGCAAGCCCGATGGCTTCGGCCAGAATCAGGTGCTGGTGGGTGAATGGCGCATGAATCTCCGCGATGTCAACCGAGGTGTTGCCGCCGGTGGCCGCCTTGGCCGACACCGCCGTCGACGGCGACTGCGTCAGGTCGCGGGCACCCAGGACGGGGGTTTCGATGCGATGCTCGATTCCCGTTATCCAGGCGGGGTTTTCGCGAAGTTCGCGCGCCCGTCCGTCGGCGGCGAGCACGATGGCCGCGGCGCCATCGGTGATGGGCGCGATGTCGTGCCGGCGCAGCGGGTCGTTGAAGAACGGCCGGGCGAGCAGTTCGTCGATGCTCTTGGCCGGTTTTACCGAGTCATTGCGATCGGCGTACGCAAACGAGTCGAGGGCGACTTGGGCCATCTGTTCGGGCGTCCATTTGCCGGAGTCGAGCCCGAGACGGGCCTGTAGGCCGGCCATCGACACCGAGTCCGGCCACAACGGTGCCACCGTGTAAGGGTCGGTCTGCCGCGACAGGATCTGCCGCAGGATCCCCGCCGACGACTTGCCGAAGCCGTACACCAGGGCGGTGTCGACCTCACCGGTCAGGATCTTGATGTAGGCCTCGTACAGCGCCCACGCCGCGTCCATCTCGACGTGCGACTCGTTGATCGGGGGAACGGCGCCAATCGAGTCGATCGCCGAGATGAACGAAAACGCCCGCCCGGCAAGGTAATCGGACGATCCCGAGCACCAGAATCCGATGTCGGACTTGGTGATGCCCAGCTCTTCGTAGAGCTCGGCGAAGCACGGCATCAACATTTCGACGCCGTTGGTGGTGCCGTCGGTGCGACGGACGTGCGGCGCGTGCGCGAAGCCGACGACCGCAACGTTGCGAGCGCTCATGTGCAGCTGGGTCCTTTACAGGTGGTGCTTGTAGGTGTCGTACTCGGCGTCGGGTTCACCGGTCGGCCGGAAGTACTCGATGTTGTCGATGCCGAATCCCCACTCGTCGCGGGGTTTCCAGACGGCCTCGACGCGCATGCCCATCCGCACCTCGTGCGCGTCGATGTCGGCGACGAGATGCAGGAACGGGATGTCGGCGCCGTCGAGCAGCACGTAGGCGGCCACGTAGGGCGGCTTGATGCGCTGGCCCTGGAACGGAATGTTGATGATCGCGAACGTCGTCACCGTGCCCTTGTCGGGCAGCTCGACGAAGTCGGTGGTCGGCAGGCCGGTGGCCGGGTCCGCGCCGTGCGGCGGGAAATACACCTTTCCGTTCTCGCCCGTTTTGGCGCCCAGCAGCTTGCCCTCCGCGATGGCGCGCAGGTAAGCGCTCTCCTCGTGCGACGCGCTGTGCTGAATGGTCAGCGAGACCGGCGTGACGATCATGGTGACGGGGTCCTGGTCGCTGGCGGGACCTTCCGGTTCGGCCTCCTCACCCAGCGCGAAGTAGGCGATATCGGTGATCGCGCCCACGGTCTCGTCGGCCCAGTGCGCGTGCACCCGGGCGCCGGTGTGGATCTTGTCGGGTTCGCCAGCATCAATGGCGTGCATCAGCAGGGTGTCCGCGCCGTCCAGCTTGATCAGCGCCCACGCGAAGGGCCGGTCCAGCGGCTGGCCCTCGATCGGCTCGGGCTGCCACGTCCAGGACGCGACGGTGCCGACGCTCGACACCGGTACCATCTCGCCCAGCGGCTCGTAGGTAACCGGGTCATATTCCGCCGGCGGCACATGCACCCGGCCATCCGATCCGCGCACCCCGAGGATGCGGCGGTCACGCAACGCGGTGAAGAACTTGCTCAGCGTGGCGCCCACCGAACGGGTGTAGTCGAATGACAACGTCAGTGGCGCGGAGAGCGGTGGCTCAGGGTGATCCATCAAGGTCGGGCTGCTCGAACTGGCTGTCACGCCATCGAGTAGAACAGGTTCTAAGAATCGTTTCAACATCGGGTCAGGAGAGGCACTCATCATGAAGCTGGGGTTGCAGCTGGGGTATTGGGGCGCCCAACCGCCGGAGAACCACGCGGAGCTCGTCGCCGCCGCCGAGGAGGCCGGATTCGACGCCGTGTTCACCGCCGAGGCGTGGGGATCGGA
Organism: Mycobacterium sp. IEC1808; assembly: GCF_002101935.1. Taxonomy (NCBI): domain Bacteria; kingdom Bacillati; phylum Actinomycetota; class Actinomycetes; order Mycobacteriales; family Mycobacteriaceae; genus Mycobacterium; species Mycobacterium sp. IEC1808. The sequence continues at coordinate 5,105 of NZ_LQPV01000001.1, forward strand.
CGCCTACACGCCTCTGGCCTGGTACGGCTCGTCGACGTCGCGGGTGCGACTGGGCACGTCGGTGGTGCAGCTGTCGGCGCGGACGCCGACGGCCTGCGCAATGGCCGCCCTGACGCTCGACCACCTGTCCGGGGGCCGGCACATCCTGGGGCTGGGCGTGTCCGGCCCACAGGTGGTGGAGGGCTGGTACGGCCAGTCCTTCCCGAAGCCGTTGGCCCGCACCCGTGAATACATCGACATCCTGCGGCAGGTATGGGCCCGGGAAAAGCCGGTGACCAGTGCCGGGCCGCACTACCCGCTTCCACTGACGGGTGCTGCGACAACCGGGCTGGGCAAGCCGCTCAAGCCCATCACCCATCCGCTGCGGGCCGACATCCCGATCATGCTAGGCGCCGAGGGCCCCAAAAACGTGGCGCTGGCCGCCGAGATCTGCGACGGCTGGCTGCCGATCTTCTACACCCCGCGGCTGGCCGACATGTACAACGCATGGCTCGACGAGGGTTTCGCCCGTCCCGGTGCCCGTCGCACGCGGCAGGACTTCGAGATCTGTGCGACGGCCACCATCGTCATCACCGACGACCGCGGCGGCGCCTTCGCGGCCATGAAGCCCTATTTGGCGCTGTACATGGGCGGCATGGGCGCCGAGGACACCAACTTCCACGCCGACGTCTACCGCCGGATGGGCTACTCCGAGGTCGTCGACGACGTCACCAAGCTCTTCCGCAGCAACCAGAAGGACAAGGCCGCCGAGATCATCCCCGACGAGCTGGTCGACGACGCCGCGATCGTCGGCGACATCGACTACGTCCGTAAGCAGGTGAAGGTGTGGGAGGCCGCGGGCGTGACGATGATGGTGGTCAACGGCCGCAATGCCGAGCAGATCAGCGAGCTTGCTACCTTGGTCTAGCCCGGTCCCAAAGAGGGTTGCCGTCCGAATAGAACGCGTTCTAGATTGGCCCGATGACAGCCTCGCAACACACGATCGCCGGCACCGTACTCACGATGCCGGTGCGGATCCGGCGGGCAAATCAGCACATGGCGATGTTCTCGGTGGACGCCGACGCCGCGCAACGCCTGATCGACTACAGCGGCCTGCAGGTCTGCCGTTATCTGCCGGGCCGCACGGTTGTCGTGCTGATGCTGATGCACTACATCGACGGTGACCTCGGCCAGTACTACGAATTCGGCACCAGTGTGATGGTCAACCCGCCGGGCTCTGCGGCCAGCGGACCGCGTGCGCTGCAGTCGGCCGGCGCATTCATCCACCACCTGCCCGTCGACCAGCCGTTCACGCTGGAGGCGGGGACCAAGATCTGGGGTTACCCGAAAGTCATGGCGGACTTCACCGTTCGCGAGGGCCGTGATTTCGGATTCGACTGCACCGTCGACGGGCAACTGGTGATCGACATGGAATTCCGTCGGGGCCTGCCGTTTTCGCTGACCCCGCGCCAGCAGGCGCAGCGCACCTACTCGCACCGCGACGGCGTCACCCGCGAGACCTCCTTCGAACACACGCTGGACGGCGTGCGCACCCGATTCGGCGGGGTGCGCGTCCGGCTGGGCGATCACCCCTACGCGAAAGAGCTGGCGTCGCTGGGCCTTCCGAAGCGCGCGATGCTGTCAAGCTCGGTCGACAACGTACAGATGACCTTCGGCGATGCTCAGGAGATCTCATGACAGTGACGTCAGTGACCAGACCCGATGTGGACCTGACCGACGGAACCTTCTACGCCGGTGACTCGCACGCCGTCTACCGCTGGATGCGGGAGAACGAGCCGGTCTTCCGGGACCGCAACGGGCTGGCCGCCGCGTCGACGTACCAGGCCGTCATCGATGCCGAGCGCAACCCCGAGTTGTTCTCGAACGCCGGCGGCATCCGGCCCGACCAAGACGGCGTCGAGATGATGATCGAGATGGACGATCCGCAACATCTGTTGCGCCGCAAGCTCGTCAACTCCGGATTCACCCGCAAACGCGTGAAAGACCAAGAGTCCAAGATCCTTTCGCTGTGCGACACGCTGATCGACGCGGTGTGCGAACGCGGCGAGTGCGACTTCGTCTGGGACCTCGCCGCGCCGCTGCCGATGGCGGTTATCGGCGACATGCTGGGCGTGCTGCCGGAGGAACGCGCGATGTTCCTCAAGTGGTCCGACGAGTTGGTCGGCGCGTTGAGCAGCACCGCGGCCGAAGCCGATATCCAGGTCACCATGAACGCCTTCGCCGCCTACAGCGAATATATGATGGGAATGATCGCGGCCCGCAAGGCCGAGCCGACCGACGATCTCGTCAGCGTCCTGGTGCACGCGGAGGTCGAGGGGTCACGCCTGGAGGACCACCAGATCGTCACCGAGGTTCTCCTGCTCCTGATCGGCGGCGACGAGACCACCCGCCACACGCTGTCGGGCGGCACCCGGCAGCTGCTGTTGCATCCCGATCAGCACCGGCGGTTGGTCGACGATCTGAGCCTGCTGCCCAACGCGATCGAAGAGATGCTGCGCTGGACCGCGCCGGTGAAGAACATGGCCCGCACCATCACCGCCGACACCGAATTCCACGGCACGGCGCTGCGCCAGGGCGAAAAGATGATCCTGCTGTTCGAGTCGGCGAACTTCGACGAGAAGGTCTTCGACGATCCGGAGAGCTTCAACATCGAGCGCTACCCGAACAACCACCTGGCGTTCGGCTTCGGCACGCACTTCTGCCTGGGCAATCAGCTCGCGCGGCTGGAGTTGTCGATCATGCAGACGCGGCTGCTGCAGCGTCTGCCGGACTTGCGGCTCGCGTCGGACGCGGCGCTGCCGTTGCGCCCGGCGAACTTCGTCTCCGGCCTGGAGCAGATGCCGGTGGCGTTCACGCCGAGTGCGCCGCTGGGCTGAGCGTCGGTTTGCGCCTGACGCGGGCCTTAGTCACATCAGCACCATTGGCCTCTGGCGGAAAGCACCAAGCGTTGTGCCCGCCTCCGAGCGACAAGTCGTCGATCCGGGGGTGTGACCGCGCAACCGGCGGGCGTCTGTCGCTGTGAGGCGGGCACGAAGGCACTCACCCAGCCGGGGGGCGGGTGTGGCGAATGGTGCGTCAGCGGTTCTGGAAGTTGGGCTTGCGCTTCTCGGCGAAAGCCCGCGGACCTTCCTTGGCGTCGTCGGACAGGAACACCTTGATGCCGATCTGGGTGTCGATCTTGAACGCGTCGTTCTCGTGCAATCCCTCGGTCTCCCGGATCGCCCGCAGGATCGCCTGCACGGCGAGCGGGCCGTTGTTCTCGATGATCTCGGCGATCTCCAGCGCCTTGGTCAGCGCCTGACCGTCCGGGACGACGTGCCCGATCAGGCCCATCTCCTTCGCTTCGGCGGCGGTGATGTGCCGTCCGGTCAGCAGCAGGTCGCAGGCGACCGTGTAGGGGATCTGCCGCACCAGCCGCACGGCGGACCCGCCCATCGGATACAGGCTCCACTTGGCTTCCGAGATGCCGAATTTGGCGCTCTCACCGGCCACCCGGATGTCGGTGCCCTGCAGGATCTCGGTTCCTCCGGCGATCGCGGGTCCCTCGACGGCTGCGATGAGCGGTTTTGTCAGCCGGCGCCCCTTCAGCAACGCGTCGATCCGTGACGGGTCGTAGCTGCCGTCCTTGAACGAGTCCCCCGGCGGTTTCTTGGTTGCCGTCTTGAGATCCATGCCGGCGCAGAAGTAGCCACCGGCCCCCGTCAGGATGCAGCACCGAATGTCGTCGTCGTTGTCGACTCGGTCCCAGGCCTGCACCATGATTTCCATCATTTCGGTGCTCAGCGCGTTGCGGGCGTGCGGCCGGTTCAACGTGACGATCAGGGTGTGACCACGCTGTTCGACGAGTGCGTCAGGTCCCGTTTGCTCGTTTGCTGGAGACTCGGCCACGGCGGGTGCCTTTCGGTCGGCGTTGGGGGTGAGCTTGTCAAGAAATGTAACACGTTCTAATTTGGTGGCCGTGGCCCTGAATATTGCCGACCTTGCCGAGCACGCCATCGACGCTGTGCCTGACCGTGTTGCCCTCATCTGCGGCGACGAGAAGCTGACCTACGCCCAGCTGGAGGAGAAGGCCAACCGCTTCGCCCACTACCTGATCGACCAGGGCGTCAAGAAGGACGACAAGGTCGGGCTGTACTGCCGCAACCGCATCGAGATCGTCATCGCGATGCTCGGCATCGTCAAGGCCGGCGCCATCATCGTCAACGTCAACTACCGCTACGTCGAGGGCGAGCTGCGCTACCTGTTCGACAACTCCGACATGGTCGCGCTGGTGCACGAGCGCCAGTACTCCGACCGGGTCGCCAACGTGCTGCCGGACACCCCGAACGTCAAGACGATCCTCGTCGTCGAGGACGGCAGCGACAACGACTACCAGCGCTATGGCGGCGTCGAGTTCTACGCGGCGATCGCGCAGGGCTCGCCGGAGCGGGACTTCGGCGAGCGCAGCGCCGACGACATCTACCTGCTGTATACGGGTGGCACGACGGGCTTTCCCAAGGGCGTGATGTGGCGCCACGAGGACGTCTACCGGGTGCTGCTCGGTGGAACCGACTTTGCCACGGGTGAATTCGTCAAGGACGAATACGATCTGGCCAAGGCCGCCGCAGCCAACCCGCCGATGATCAACTATCCGGTTCCGCCGATGATCCACGGCGCCACCCAGTCGGCCACCTGGAGGTCGCTCTTCTCAGGCCAAACCACCGTGCTGGCACCGGAATTCAACGCCGACGAGGTCTGGCGCACGATCCACGATCACAAGGTGAACATGCTGTTCTTCACCGGCGACGCGATGGCCCGGCCGTTGCTCGATGCGCTTGACAGGCAAAACGACTACGACCTGTCGTCGCTGTTCATGCTGGGCAGCACCGCGGCGTTGTTCTCGCCGAGCATCAAGGAGCGCCTGCTCGAGCTGCTGCCCAACCGGGTCATCACCGACTCGATCGGCTCCTCGGAGACCGGCTTTGGTGGCACCAGCATCGTCGCCAAAGACGCCCCGCACAGCGGTGGGCCCCGCGTCACAATCGACCACCGCACCGTCGTGCTCGACGAGGACGGCAACGAGGTGAAGCCCGGTTCGGGCGTGCGCGGTTTCATCGCCAAGAAGGGCAACATCCCGGTCGGCTACTACAAGGACGAGAAGAAGACGGCCGAAACGTTCCGGACCATCAATGGTGTTCGCTACGCGATCCCGGGCGACTGGGCCCTGGTCGAAGAGGACGGCACGGTCACCATGCTGGGTCGCGGCTCGGTGTCGATCAACAGCGGCGGCGAGAAGATCTACCCCGAGGAGGTCGAGGCGGCGCTCAAGGGCCACCGTGACGTCTTCGACGCCCTGGTGGTCGGCGTGCCCGATCCCCGCTACGGGCAGCACGTGGCCGCCGTCGTGCAGCCGCGGCCCGGGGCACGGCCCTCGCTGGCGGAGCTGGACAGCTTCGTGCGCTCCGAGATCGCGGGATACAAAGTGCCGCGCAGCCTTTGGCTGGTCGACGAGGTCAAGCGGTCGCCCGCGGGCAAGCCCGACTACCGGTGGGCCAAGGAGCAGACCGAGGCGCGCCCCGCCGACGAAGTGCATGCGAGCCACGTAACAACCTGATCGGCTCCTAGCCGCGTGACCCACTGTGTGGTGGGTCTAGAGTCGAATCGCGATGACGATCGACGTGTGGATGCAACATCCGACGCAACGGTTTCTGCGCAGCGACATGCTGGCCTCGCTGCGGCGTTGGACCGGGGGATCGATCCCCGACACCGACATACCGATCGAAGCGACCCTCGGCGCGATGGACGCGGCCGGCGTCGACTTCGGCCTGCTGAGCGCGTGGCTCGGCCCGGCCGGCCAGGACTTGGTCTCCAACGACGAGGTCGCGGGCTGGGTGCGGTCGCACCCGAGCCGGTTCGCCGGCCTGGCCACGGTCGACCTCGATCGCCCGATGGTCGCGGTCCGCGAGCTGCGGCGCCGCCTGAAGGAGGGCTTCGTCGGCTTGCGGGTGGTGCCCTGGCTGTGGGACGCGCCGCCCACCGACCGCCGCTACTACCCGCTGTTCGCCGAATGCGTGGAGTCCGGGGTGCCGTTCTGCACCCAGGTCGGTCACACCGGCCCGCTGCGGCCGTCGGAGACCGGGCGGCCGATTCCCTACATCGACCAGGTGGCCCTCGACTTTCCCGAACTGGTCATCGTCTGCGGCCACGTCGGCTACCCGTGGACCGAGGAGATGGTGGCCGTCGCACGCAAGCACGAGAACGTCTACATCGACACCTCGGCCTACACCATCAAGCGGCTGCCGGAAGAGCTCGTCAGGTTCATGAAAACCGGCACCGGGCAACGCAAGGTCCTGTTCGGCACCAACTACCCGATGATCATCCACAGCCACGCTCTCGCGGGCCTGGATGAACTTGGGCTCAGCGACGACGCCCGCCGAGACTTCTTGCGCGGCAACGCCCAACGTGTTTTCAAACTGGAGGCAAACAGGTGAACGGCGCACAAGCCCTGATCAATACCCTGGTCGACGGCGGCGTCGACGTGTGCTTCGCCAATCCCGGCACCTCGGAGATGCACTTCGTGGCCGCACTCGACGCGGTGCCCCAAATGCGGGGCGTGCTAGCCCTTTTCGAGGGAGTGGCCACCGGCGCGGCCGACGGATACGCGCGCATCGCCGGTCGGCCGGCCGCGGTGCTGTTGCACCTGGGCCCCGGACTGGGTAACGGCCTCGCCAACTTGCACAACGCGCGCCGCGCCCGGGTGCCGATGGTGGTGGTCGTCGGCGACCACGCCACCTATCACAAAAAGTACGACGCCCCATTGGAATCCGACATCGACGCCCTTGCCGGCACCGTCTCGGGATGGCTGCGCCGCACCGAGCAGACCGCCGACGTCGCGTTCGACGCCGCGGAGGCGATCGCCGCCAGCCGGTCGGGATCGCAGATTTCGACGCTGATCCTCCCCGCCGACGTGTCCTGGTCGGACGGCGGTCAACCGGCGCGAACACCGCCCGCCGAGCCGCCGCGGCCCGATCCCGCCCTGGCGTCCGAGGTGCTCGAGGTTTTGCGTTCGGGGGAGCCCGCGGTGCTCATGATCGGCGGCGACGCCACCCGAGGGCCCGGGCTGGCGGCCGCCGCCCGCATCGCCGAGGCGACCGGGGCCAGGCTGTTGTGCGAGACGTTCCCGGCCCGGCTGGAGCGCGGCGCCGGGGTCCCCGCCGTCGAGCGGCTGGCCTACTTCGCGGAGGCGGCCACCGCCCAGCTCAACGGCGCGAAGCACCTGGTGCTGGCGGGCGCCAAGTCGCCGGTGTCGTTCTTCGCCTACCCGAGCATGCCCAGCGACCTGGTGCCGGCCGGCTGCCAGGTGCATGTGCTCGCCGAATACAACTGCGCTGCAAACGCTTTGTCCGCATTGGCCGACGAGCTGGCGCCCGGGACGGTTGCGCCGGTGGCGGCCGCATCGCGTCCGCAGCTGCCCACGGGTGCGCTGACGTCCGCGTCGGCGGCCGAGGTGATCGGGGCGCTCCTGCCGGAAGGGGCGATCGTCGTCGACGAGTCGAACACGTCGGGCATCATGCTGGAGCGGGCCACCGCCGGTGCGCCGGCCCATGATTGGCTGACGCTGACCGGCGGCGCGATCGGCTACGGCATTCCCGCCGCGGTGGGGGCCGCGGTGGCCGCGCCCGATCGTCCGGTGCTGTGCCTGGAATCCGACGGGTCGTCGATGTACACGATCTCGGGGTTGTGGACCCAGGCGCGCGAAAACCTTAACGTGACCACCGTGCTCTACGACAACAGCGCCTACGACATCTTGCGGATCGAGCTGGGGCGCGTGGGGGCCGGGTCGTCGCCCGGCCCGAAGGCGCTCGATCTGCTGGACTTGTCACGTCCCACAATGGATTTCGTCAAGATCGCCGAGGGCATGGGAGTTCCCGCGCGGCGCGTCACCACGGCTGAGGAGTTCGCCGATGCCCTCCGCGTGGCCCTGTCCGAACCGGGGCCGCACCTGATTGACGCCGTGGTGCCCTCACTGACGGGCTAGGATTGGTCGGCTGTGCGCCGCCTCACCGCTCGCTCAGCGCCGGAAGGTGTGCGACGAGCCAGTCCGTCATCGCGTCGACAACCTCGACACCGGCCTCGAACGCGTGTGCCTGGGCGGCCACTCCCACACCCACGTGCCCGGAATCCGTTGGCACAATTCCGAATTGCCGGACCAGGTAGTCGCCGCGCACCCCGGGGCCCCAACCCCCCTTGGCGGCAAACCCTTTGGCGGCCAACCCCCATCGTTGGGCGGGCGTGAGGCGGCGCATGAGGTCGACGACGGTGGCCGCGTCGGCGAGGCCTGGAAGCTGGGCGGCGAATCGCGCCTGCCGGCGCAGCGCCCATTGCGTCTGCCCAAACGCGGTGTAGCCGCGGCGAAGTCGTTGTGATTCGACCACGGTGTCCGGATCGCCGCATTCGTGGACGACGGCCCGCACCCGCCCGGCGGCCTCCGCGGGCTCGCCCAGCTGGGACCACAATTGCTCGGAGGCATGGTTGTCGGATTCAGTGATGGCCTTGACGACCAGCTCCCGGGCGCGCCCCGGGTCGGCGCGCAGGGCCGCAATCGCCAACGGCACCTTGATCGTTGACCATGCGACGCCGGACGACCATCGGCCCCACGAGTACACCTCGGCAACACCCGGGGGAGCGATCGCGACGCCGATGGTCGCCGGGACGGTGGCGGCCAGCTTCTCGAAGCTCGCTTCGATCGCGGGCGCTACCGGCGAATCGGCCATACCGGATCACCGCAGTCGACACCCTGGGCCGACAACTGGCGCTTGAGCACCTTGAAGGTCACCGTCCGCGGCAGCTCGGCGCTCACCCGGACGTACGACGGCCACTGCTTGGGGCCCAGGTCGGGTTGTTCTGCCAGGAAGGCCCGGAACTTCTCGGGATCGAACTCGACGCCGTCCGCCATGACCAACGCGGCCATCACCTGGTCGCCGACGACCGGGTCGGGCACCGCGTACACCGCGACCTCGGTGGCGTCGGGGTAGCGCAGCAGCACGCGCTCGATCGGGGCCGCCCCCAGGTTCTCCCCGTCCACCCGCATCCAATCACCAAGGCGTCCGGCGAAGTACGCGTAGCCGGCCTCGTCGCGGTAGCCCAGGTCGCCGCTGTGGTAGATGCCGCCGGCCATCCGATCGGCCTCGGCGGCCTCGTCGTTGTAGTAACCCTCGAAGCGGCCCGGCCCGGCGGTGTTCACGATCTCGCCGACCACCCCGACGGGGCACGGCTCGCCGGTGTCGGGGTCGACGATCTCGATGCCGTCCGGCAGTGGGCCCAGCGCACCCGGCGGGGTGTCGGGCGTGCGGGCGATCGCCACCCCGCCCTCGGTCGAGCCGAACCCGTCCTGCACGACGCAGCCGAACCTGCGGCCGAAGCGTTCGATGTCGCCGGGCACGCCCTCGTTGCCGTAGACCGCCCGCAGCGGGTTGTCGGCGTCGTCGGGCCGCTCCGGCGTGGCGAGCACATACGACAACGGCTTGCCGACGTAGTTGGCGTAGGTGGCGCCGTAGCGGCGGACGTCCGGCAAGAAGCCAGACGCGGAGAATTTGCGCCGCAACGCCATTGATCCCTGGCACGCGGCAGCCACCGCCCAGCCGACCAGTACTGCGTTGGAATGAAATAACGGCATCGACACGTAGCAGACGTCGTCGCGTCCCAGGCTGAAGCGCTGCGTCATCGTCACACCGGCGATCGCGACCTTGCCGTGGCTGCACTTCACCGCCTTGGGCTCCCCGCTGGTGCCCGAGGTGAAGATCAGCATGAACAGGTCCGCGGCCGAGGCGGACTGAAAACGGGGCTCCGCGTCGCGATGCGCGTCCACCTCGGCGGCCCACGCCGCGGACTCGACGTTGACATGCGCGATGTCGCCCAGCGGCTCGGCCGACTTCGAATCGGCAAGCACCACTTGACAGTCGGCGTGGGCGATGTCGCGGGCCAGCGCCTCACCGCGCCGCACCGGGTTGAGCCCCACCGGCACGATGCCGGACATCCCGGCTGCCACCAGTATCGCCGAGAAGAACGGGGTGTTCTCCAGCAGCACGCCGACGTGCGGCGGCTTGGCCGGGTCGAGGCGCTCACGCAGCGCCGCCGCGATCGCGGCACCGTGCCGGAGGTGATCACGCCAGCTGACGAACGTGTCCTCGAAATAGACGCCGCGATCGTCGATTTCGGCGAGCGGAACCAGGAGCTTGGTGACGGTCGGGTCGGCTGGGATCACGAAGCCCACGGTGACCCCCGCCTGTTCCACGGACGTCGCCCTCAGGCCGGCGTTTCCGCCAGTTCGCGGCCGATGCGGCGCAACTGTCCGGTGGCACCGTGCAACGCGAACTCGATCTCCTTTGCGGCCAGGAAATAACGGTGCACCGGGTGATCGGTGTCGACGCCGACGCCACCGTGGATGTGCACGATGGTGTGCGCCACCCGGTGCCCGGCGTCGGCGGCCCAGAACGCCGCGCTGGCGACGTCGATGTCGGCGGGCATGTCCTCCGACACCCGCCAGGCCGCCTGGGTGAGCGTCAGCCGCAGGCCCTTGACGTCGATGTACCCGTCGGCCAGTCGCTGTCCCACCGCCTGAAAGCTGCCGATCGGGCGGTCGAATTGCTCGCGGGTACGCGCGTATTCGGCCGTCATTTGCAATCCCCGCTCGAGCACTCCGAGCTGAAAGGCGCTGCGTCCCAAAGTAATCAGCGTGTCGAGCCAGGCGACGACAACCCCGTCGCCGACGATCCGTCCGGCGTCGACCTGCGTCCCGTCCAGGGCCAGGTGCCCGACGCTGCCCCGCCCCGTGGTTTGCAGCGCCGTCACCGTGACGCCCGGGTCGTCGGCTGCGACGAGGAAAACGGCTGTCCCGGAATCGGTTTCGGCCGGAACGAGGAAGGCGTCCGCGACGGGCGCAAAGCCGATCTGGGTGCGCGTCCCGGTCAGCCGGTAGCCCGCACCGTCGCTGACCGCTTGTACCGCGCCCTCACCCATCTCGCCGTCGAGCGCGACGGTGAGGATCTTTTCCCCTCGCACCGCCGGGGCGCCCCAGGCCTGCTGCAGCTCCTCAGAGCCGAACCGGGCCAGCGCCCCGGCGCCCAGCACCACCGATTCCAGGTAGGGCACCGCGGCCAGCTGGTGGCCCAGCGCCACCAGAATGGCGACCTGCTCGAGCACGCCGAAGCCGTCGCCACCCAATGACGCCGGCGCCGCGCTGGTCAGGATGTCGGCCTCGACCAGCTTGTCCCACAGCGCGCGGTCGAATCGTTGCTCCAGCCCGTCCAGCTCCCGGTGGTGCTGCGGCGTGCACACCGCGTCCACGATGGTGTCGACCAACCCGCCGAGGTCCTGTGCCGCCTCTGTCGTCGTGAAGTCCATGAATTCTCGTCCTTATATATAGAGAAAGCTCTAGCGGTTGGCTCGGGGCAGGCCCAGCGCGACCATTCCGATGATGTCGCGCTGCACTTCGTTGGTGCCGCCGCCGAAGGTCAGGATCAGGCAGGCCCGGTGCATCCGCTCGACCCGGCTGCGCAGCAGCGAACCCGGCGAATCCTGGCGGACCGTCGCCGCGGTGCCGAGCACCTCCATCAGCAGCCGGTAGGCCTCGGTGGCCAGCTCGGTCCCGTAGACCTTGGCCGCCGACGCGTCCGCCGGGTTCAGCGATTCGCTGTCCGACGACGCGAGCTCCCAGTTGATCAGCTTGAGCACCTCGGCCTTGGCGTGCACCCGGGCCAGATTCAGCTGCACCCACTCGGAGTCGATGAGCCGGGCCCCGCCGCCGTCCTTGGTGTTCTGCGCCCACTCGCGAACCTCGCGCAGGGCCAGGAAGATCGGTTGCGGCGACACCAGTGCGACCCGCTCGTGGTTGAGCTGGTTGGTCACCAGCTTCCAGCCGCCGTTCTCCTCGCCGATCAGGTTGGTCACGGGCACCCGCACGTCGGAGTAATACGTGGCACTGGTGTCCACACCGGCCATGGTGTGCACCGGCGTCCAGGAGAAGCCCTCGGCGGTGGTCGGCACGGTCAGCATCGAAATGCCGCGGTGCTTCTTGGCCTCCGGGTTGGTGCGCACCGCCAGCCAGACCCAGTCGGCGTAGGCGATCAGGCTGGTCCACATCTTCTGGCCGTTGATCACGTAGTCGTCGCCGTCGCGCACGGCGGTGGTGCGCAGGTTGGCCAGGTCGGTGCCGGCGCCGGGTTCGGAGTAGCCGATCGAGAAGTGCAGTTCGCCGGCCGCGATCTTGGGCAGGAAGAACTTCTTCTGCTCGTCGGTGCCGAAGGCCATGATCGTCGGCGCCACGCTGTTGATCGTCAGGAACGGCACGGGCACGCCGGCGATCGCGGCCTCGTCGGTGAAGATCAGCGAATCCATCGGGGAGCGGTCCTGGCCGCCGTACTCCTTGGGCCAGTTCAGGGTGAGCCACCCGTCCTTGCCCATCTGCGCGACGGTGTCGCGATACGCGTTGCCGGTGCCGACCTCGCCCTCGGTCGACGTCAGCGCCGCGCGGCGCTCCGGGGTCATGAGCTTGGTGAAGTACGACCGCAGCTCGCGACGCAGCTCCTCCTGTTCAGGGGTGTAACTGATGCGCATTCCAGCCGTCCTTTGGTTAACGTGACACGCGTAGCTCGACCAACGGCTACCCGTTCGCCTCCCCGGTTGTAACACGTTCTAGTCTGGGAATCCAGCGACCGTTTCGCCTGGCGCACCGGGGCCCTATGGTGGACCTACGAACCGATAGGGCGTGCGCTCAGGTTGAGGGCCAGTTTCGAGGAGGGTTCCGTGCGGGTGATCGTGGATCGTGACCGGTGTGAAGGGAACGCGGTGTGCTTGGGAATCGCACCCGACCTCTTCGATCTGGACGATGAAGACTATGCCGTCGTGAAGATCGATCCGATTCCGCCCGACCGGGAGCAGCTGGCCGAGCAGGCGATCGCCGAGTGCCCGCGCGCCGCGCTGCTCCGTGAAGACTGAACACAGACTAGAGGTATTCATAAATTGACTAGCAGCACAAACGCGACCGATCTATCCGGAAAGGTCGCGGTGGTGACCGGCGCGGCCGCGGGGCTGGGACGCGCCGAGGCGCTCGGCCTGGCCGGGCTGGGCGCCACCGTCGTCGTCAACGACATCGCCGCCGCGCTGGACGCCTCCGACGTCATCGACGAAATCAACTCGGCAGGGGCCAAGGCGGTCGCGGTGGCCGGCGACATTAGCCAGCGCGCGACCGCCGACGAGCTCGTGGCCACCGCCGACGGGCTGGGTGGCCTGGACATCGTCGTGAACAACGCCGGGATCACCCGCGACCGGATGCTGTTCAACATGTCCGACGAGGAATGGGACCTCGTCATCGCCGTGCACCTGCGCGGCCACTTCCTGCTGACCCGCAACGCGGCCACGTATTGGCGCACCAAGGCCAAGGACGCGGGCGGCCATATCTTCGGCAGGATCGTCAACACCGCATCGGAAGCCGGCCTGGTCGGGCCGGTGGGGCAGGCCAATTACGGAGCGGCCAAGGCGGGCATCATCTCGCTCACGCTGACGGCCGCGCGGGCGTTGGGCCGCTACGGGGTGTGCGCGAACGCGATCTGCCCGCGGGCCCGCACGGCGATGACGGCGGACGTCTTCGGCGACGCGCCGGAGGTGGAGGAAGGCGGCATCGACCCGCTCTCGCCCGAGCACGTGGTGAGCCTGGTCAAGTTCCTGTCGTCGCCCGCTGCCGCGGAAGTCAACGGGCAGGTGTTCATCGTTTACGGGCCGCAGGTGACACTTGTGGCCGCACCGACGGCGGAGCACAGATTCAAGGCGGACGGGCCGGCCTGGGAGCCCGGCCAGCTCAGCGGCGCGCTCCAGGAATACTTTGCTGGACGCGATCCGGAGCGGAACTTTTCCGCGGTCAACCTCATGGAGCAATGACGGGGTAAACGCGCTTTTTGAGCTGAAAATGCCGAGTAGAACACGTGTCAGATTGAACCATCAACAACAGCCCTGACCTGGTCAAATTAACGGTTCGGATACGGAAATGCTGTTCATTGACATGGTGCTCGTTCTCTGAGTTAATATGATCCGGCTTACACCGAGCCGCATGCGACCGAAGACAACGTTAAGGCGACACACAGGCTTCGCCGCGAGCAGCAGAGGGGGGCGGCCAAGTTGATAGAACAACTTTCGGTTCCCGCCCGCGCTGTGGGCGGGTTCTTCGAGATGATGATCGACACCGGCCGCGAGACTTTTCGACGGCCGTTTCAATTGGGGGAGTTCCTCGAACAGACGTGGATGATCGCCCGCGTGTCGCTGGTGCCGACGCTGCTGGTGTCCATCCCCTTCACCGTGCTGGTCGCGTTCACCCTCAACATCCTGCTGAGCGAGATCGGAGCCGCCGACTTGTCGGGCGCCGGAACGGCTTTCGGCACCGTCACCCAGCTCGGCCCGGTGGTGACGGTGCTCGTCGTCGCCGGCGCGGGCGCCACCGCGATCTGCGCCGACCTGGGTGCCCGCACCATCCGGGAAGAGATCGACGCGATGCGCGTGCTCGGCATCGACCCGGTCCACCGGCTCGTGGTGCCAAGGGTTTTGGCGTCGACCGTGGTAGCGCTGCTCCTCAACGGCCTGGTGTGCGCCATCGGCCTGTCCGGCGGTTATGTGTTTTCCGTCTTCCTGCAGGGCGTCAACCCGGGCGCCTTCATCAACGGCTTAACCGTGCTGACCGGGCTGCGCGAGCTGGTGCTCGCCGAAGTCAAGGCGCTGCTGTTCGGCGTGATGGCCGGACTGGTCGGGTGTTACCGCGGCCTGACCGTCAAGGGCGGACCGAAGGGCGTCGGGAACGCGGTCAACGAGACCGTCGTCTACGCGTTCATCTGCCTGTTCGTCATCAACGTCGTCATGACCGCCGTCGGTGTGCGGATCACCGCCAAGTGAGCACTCGATGAGCTACGACGCCACCCTGCGGTTTCGCCGTTTCATGTCGCGGCTGCAGCGGCCCATCGACGACTTCGGCGAGCAGGCGTTGTTCTACGGCAAGACAGTGCGTTACGTGCCGCAAGCGCTCACCCAATACCGGAAGGAGACGATCCGGAACGTCGCCGAAATGACGCTGGGCGCGGGGGCTCTCGTCATGATCGGCGGCACGGTCGGCGTCGCGGCCTTCCTGACCCTGGCCTCCGGTGGCGTCATCGCCGTGCAGGGGTATGCGTCGCTGGGCAACATCGGCATCGAGGCGCTGACGGGCTTCCTGTCGGCGTTCCTCAACGTCCGCGTCGTCGCCCCGGTGATCGCGGGCATCGCGCTGGCGGCCACCATCGGAGCGGGCGCCACCGCGCAATTGGGCGCGATGCGGGTGTCCGAGGAGATCGACGCCGTCGAATGCATGGCCGTGCAGTCGGTTTCCTACCTGGTGTCGACCCGGCTGATCGCCGGCCTGATCGCGATCATTCCGCTGTACTCGCTGTCGGTGCTCGCCGCGTTCTTCGCCGCCCGGTTCACCACGGTGTACATCAACGGGCAGTCCAAGGGCCTCTACGACCACTACTTCAATACGTTTCTCATCCCGTCGGACCTGCTGTGGTCGTTCCTGCAGGCCATCGTGATGGCCATCGCGGTCATGCTGGTGCACACCTATTACGGCTACAACGCCAGCGGCGGCCCGGTCGGCGTCGGCATCGCGGTCGGTCAGGCCGTGCGCACCTCGCTGATCGTCGTGGTCGTCATCACCTTGTTCATCTCGCTGGCCGTGTACGGCGCGTCCGGTAACTTCAACCTCTCCGGGTGAAGGGAGCTCCCGAAAAGACATGGCGGACGGCGCATCACGACGCTCATCGGTTCGGCTGGCAGCGGCGCTGCTGGCCGCCGTGATCGTGGCCTTCGCCGTCCTCACCTACCTTTCGTACACCGCGGCCTTCGCCTCGACCGACACCGTCACCGTCTCGGCGCCACGGGCGGGCCTGGTGATGGACAAGGGCGCCAAGGTCAAGTACCGCGGCATTCAGATCGGCAAGGTCACCAGCATCGACTACTCCGGTGACCAGGCTCGGCTGACGTTGGCCATCAGCAGCGATCAGATGCACTTCGTCCCCTCCAACGCGACGGTGCACATCGCGGGCAACACCATCTTCGGTGCCAAGTCGGTCGAATTCATTCCGCCCCAAGCCCCTTCGCCGACATCCCTGCGCCCGGACGCGCACGTCGAGGCCTCCGCAGTAGCGCTCGAGGTCAATACGCTGTTCCAATCGCTCATCGACCTGCTCCACAAGGTCGACCCGGTGGAGCTGAACGGCACGCTGAGCGCGCTGTCCGAAGGGCTGCGCAACCACGGCGACGACTTCGGATCGCTGCTGTCCGGGCTGAACACGCTGGCACGCCAGGCGAATCCGAAGCTGCCCGCCCTGCAGGAGGACTTCCGCAAGGCCGGGATCGTGACCAACACCTACGCCGACGCCGCCCCCGACCTGAACACCGTCTTCGACAACCTGCCCACCATCAACCGGACTGTCGTCGACAAGCAGAAGGACCTCAACGACACGCTGCTGGCGGCGATCGGCTTGGCCAACAACGCCTATGAGACGTTGGAACCCGCCGAGCAGAACTTCATCGACGCCATCAACAGGCTGCGCGCCCCGATCAAGGTGGCCCACGACTACTCGTCCGAATTCGGCTGCTTCTTTGCCGGTGTCGAGCGCGGCATCAAGGAATTCGCCCCGCTGATCGGTGTGCGCAAGGCCGGGCTGTTCACGTCGTCTAGCTTCGTCCTGGGTGCGCCGTCGTACACGTATCCGGAATCCCTGCCGATCGTCAACGCCTCCGGCGGTCCGAATTGCCGCGGACTGCCCGACATCCCGACCAAGCAGACCGGTGGGTCGTTCTACCGGGCGCCCTTCCTCGTCACCGACAACGCCAACATCCCGTACGAGCCGTTCACCGAGCTGCAGTTCGACGCGCCCTCCACCCTGCAGTTCCTGTTCCACGGCGCCTTCGCGGAACGGGACGACTTCTGATGGCGGCCGCGGGGATGCCGTCGCACCGGTCGATGCTGATCAAGGTCAGTATCTTCGCGGTGGCCATGATATTGGTGAGTGCGTCGCTGGTGGTGGTCTTCGGGGACTTCCGGTTCGGTCCCGAAAGTACTTACCACGCAACGTTCACCGACGTGTCGAAGTTGAAGTCCGGTCAGAAGGTGCGCATCGCCGGCGTGCCGGTCGGAGCGGTGTCGGGCGTGAAGCTCAACCAGGACAACACGATCGACGTAAAGTTCGGGGTGGACAGCCGCTACACGCTGTATTCGTCGACGCGGGCGGTGATCCGGTACGAAAACCTGGTCGGCGACCGATATTTGGAGATCACCTCGGGCCCCGGGGAGCTGCGTAAGCTGCCGCCGGGCGGCACGATCAACTCCCAACACACCCAGCCCGCACTGGATCTCGACGCGCTGCTGGGCGGGCTGCGGCCGCTGGTCAAGGGCCTGGACGCCGACAAGGTCAACACCATCAGCAGCGCGGTGATTCAGTTGTTGCAGGGCCAGGGCGGAGCGTTGTCCAATGTGCTCGCCGACACGAGCGCGTTCTCGTCGGCGCTGGGCCAGCGCGACCAGCTGATCGGCGACGCGATCACCAACCTCAACACCGTGTTGGGCACCGTCGACCAAAAGAGCGCGCAGTTCTCGGCCAGCGTCGACCAGTTGCAGCAATTGATCACCGGGCTGGCCAAGAACAAGGACTCGATCGCGGGGGCCATCCCCCCACTGGCGTCCACCACCACGGACTTGACTGAGCTGCTGAAGAATTCGCGCCGCCCGCTGCAGGGGATCCTCGAGAACACCCGACCGCTGGCCACCGAGTTGGACAACCGCAAGGCCGAGGTGAACAACGATGTCGAGCAACTCGGCGAGGACTACCTGCGGCTGGCCGCGCTCGGCGCGTACGGGTCGTTCTTCAACATCTACTTCTGCTCGGTGACGATCAAGATCAACGGCCCGGCCGGCGGCGACATCCTGATACCGTTCGGCGGCCCGGTGGACCCCAGCAAGGGAAGGTGCGCTTTTGTCAAGTAACGCAAGGCGCGAACGCGACCCGCTGCGCACCGGCATCTTCGGTGTGGTGCTGGTGGTTTGCGTGGTGCTCATCGCGTTCGGATACGCGGGCCTGCCGTTCTTTCCGCAGGGCAAGATGTACGAGGCCTACTTCACCGACGCGGGCGGCATCAACCCGGGCAACTCCGTTTACGTGTCAGGCTTCAAGGTGGGCAAGGTAGCCTCGGTCGGCCTGGCCGGCGACAGCGCGAAGGTGACCTTCAGCGTCGATCGGCATGTCGTCGTCGGCGATCAGTCGATGGCCGCGATCCGCACCGACACCATCCTCGGTGAGCGTTCCATTGCGGTGACCCCGGCCGGCAGCGGCAAGGCGACCACGATTCCGCTGAGCCGCACGACGACGCCGTACACGCTGGCCGGCGCGCTCGAGGATCTGGGTAACAACGCCAGCAACCTGAACAAGCCGCAGTTCGAGCAGGCCTTGAACGTGCTCACCGACACGCTGCACGACGCCACGCCCGAACTGCGCGGCGCGCTGGACGGCGTGACATCGCTGTCCCGCACGCTGAACCGCCGCGACGAGGCGCTGCAGGGCCTACTGGCGCATGCGAAGTCGGTGACGGGGGTGTTGTCGCAGCGCGCTGACCAGGTCAACAAGCTGGTGGACGACGGCAACGAGTTGTTCGCCGCGCTCGACGAGCGGCGCGCCGCGATCGGCGAGTTGATCTCGGGCATCGGCGGTCTCTCACAACAGATTTCCGGCTTTGTCGCCGACAACCGCAAGGAGTTCGGCCCCGCGTTGAGCAAGCTGAACCTGGTGCTGGCCGACCTCAACGAGCGCCGCGACTACATCATCGAGGCCCTCAAGCGGCTGCCCACCTACGCCACCGAGCTTGGCGAGGTGGTCGGTTCCGGGCCCGGGTTCAACGTCAACGTCTACGGTGTGATCCCGGCGCCGTTGGTGGCGACGATGTTCGATTTCTTCTACCAGCCCGGAAAGCTGCCGGCCAGCCTCGCCGACTACCTGCGCGGGCTGATTCAGGAACGCTGGATCATCAGGCCGAAATCGCCATGACACGGTTCACCGGCAGCAGGAGCGTGCGCTACGGCATCATCATCGCGCTGGTCGCGATGCTGGTGGGTGGCGTGTATGTGCTGTCGTCGCAAGGCAATAGCCGGACCGTCATCGGCTACTTCACCTCCGCCGTCGGTCTGTATCCCGGCGACCAGGTCCGCATCCTGGGCGTGCCGGTCGGTTCGATCGACACGATCGAGCCGCGGCCTTCCGACGTAAAGATCGTCATGTCGGTGGCCAAGGATGTCAAGATCCCCAAAGATGCCCGGGCCGTGATCATCTCGCCGAACCTGGTGTCGGCGCGGTTCATTCAGCTCACCCCCGCGTACACCGGCGGGGCGGTGCTGCCCGACGGCGGCAGCATCGACCTGAACCGCACCGGCGTGCCGGTGGAATGGGACGAGGTGAAGGAGTCCCTGACGCAGCTGGCCGTCCAGCTCGGTCCGACGACAGGATCGATGCAAGGCCCGCTGGGCAAGGCGATCAACCAGGCCGCTGACACGCTCGACGGCAAGGGCGAGTCGTTCCACAACGCGTTGCGCGAGCTCTCGCAAGTCGCCGGGCGGCTGGGCGATTCGCGCAGCGACATCTTCGGCACGGTCAAGAACCTGCAGGTGCTCGTCGATGCGCTGTCGGCGAGCAACGAACAGATTGTGCAGTTCGCCGGGAATGTGGCCTCGGTGTCGCAGGTGCTCGCCGACAGCTCGCGGCATCTGGACAACACCCTGGGCACGCTCAACCAGGCGCTTTCGGACATCCGCGGATTCCTGCACGAGAACAACTCGACGATCATCGATACGGTCAACAACCTCAACGACTTTGCGCAGACGTTGAGCGACCAGAGCGACAACATCGAGCAGGTGTTGCACGTGGCCGGCCCGGGCATCGCCAACTTCTACAACATCTACGACCCGGCGCAGGGCACCCTGAACGGTCTGTTGTCCATCCCCGAATTCGCCAACCCCGTGCAGTTCATCTGCGGTGGTTCCTTCGAGACCGCCGGCGGACCGCGGGCGCCCGACTACTACCGGCGCGCCGAGATCTGCCGCGAGCGGCTCGGCCCGGTGTTGCGCCGGCTCGCGGTGAACTACCCGCCGGTCATGTTCCACCCGCTTAACACGATCACCGCGTACAAGGGTCAGATCATCTACGACACCCCGGAGACCCAGGCCAAGGCGGCCACCCCGATTCCGCAGCTGACCTGGATACCGGCCCAGGGGTCCCACCTCCCCCCGGCCGCCCAGAACCCCGCGGATTTGCAGGCCCTGCTGGTCCCGACGGCGCCGCAGCCGGCCCCGGGGCCCCCTCCGGCAGGACTCAGCTCGGGCGCCTCGCCCGGTCCGGCCCCGGGTCCCGGCCCGGGGAACGCCTATGGTCCGCTGCCCGGCCCCCCGCCGGGTCCGGCGCCGGGCGCGCCGCCGGCCGATCAGGGCGGTGGCGGATGAGGCGAATCTGGTTGCGCGGCACCGTGTTAGCGGCCGGTGGCGCGCTGCTGGCCGGGTGCCAATTCAACGGCCTCAACTCCCTGTCGATGCCCGGCACGGCCGGCCACGGCAGCGGCGCGTATTCGATCACGGTCGAGATGCCCGACGTGGCGACGCTGCCCCAGAACTCACCGGTGATGGTCGACGACGTCACTGTCGGCAGCGTCGCGGGCATTTCGGCCGAGCAGCGTTCCGATGGATCCTTCTACGCCGCGGTGAAGCTGGCGCTAAACAAGAACGTCGTGTTGCCGGCGAATTCGACCGCAACGGTGGCCCAGACGTCGTTGCTGGGCTCGATGCACATCGACCTGGCGCGTCCCAAGGACAAGCCGGCGACCGGCCGACTCAAGGATGGCTCGAGGATCACCGAGGCCAACACGGGCCGCTATCCGACCACCGAAGAGGTGCTCTCGGCACTGGGCGTCGTCGTCAACAAGGGCAATCTCGGTGCGCTGGAAGACATTACCGACGAGACCTATCAGGCGTTCGCCGGTCGCCAGGACCAGTTCGTGGACCTGATCCCCCGGCTCGCCGAATTGACGGCGGGTCTCAACCGGCAGACCAACGACATCATCGACGCGGTCGACGGGCTGAACCGATTCTCCGCGATCCTGGCGCGCGACAAGGACAACCTGGGCCGGGCGCTGGACACTCTGCCCGAGGCCCTGCGGGTGCTCAGCAAGAACCGGGACCACATCGTCGAGGCGTTCGCCGCTTTGAAGAAGCTGGCGACGGTGACCTCCCACATCCTGGCACAAACCAAGGTGGACTTCGCCGAAGACCTCAAGGGCCTGTACTCGGTCGTCAAGGCCCTCAGCGACAACCGCAAGAACTTCGTCACCTCGCTGCAGATCCTGCTGACGTTCCCGTTTCCCAACTTCGGCATCAAGCAGTCGGTGCGCGGTGACTACCTCAACGTGTTCACCACCTTCGACCTGACCTTGCGCCGGATCGGTGAGACGTTCTTCACCACGTCCTATGCACTGGACCCGAACATGATGCACATGAGCGAGGTGCTCAACCCGCCCGACTTCCTGACCGGCGAGCTGGCCAACCTGTCCGGACAGGCGGCCGACCCGTTCAAGATTCCGCCCGGTACGACTTCGGGTCCTGAGGGACGGTAGGGCGGCGCATGATCGACAAGCTCACCAAAGTCCAGCTCGGCATCTTCGCGGTGATCACCGCCATCACGCTGACTGTGATGGCCGTCTTCTACCTGCGGCTGCCCGCCACCTTCGGCCTCGGAACGTACGGCGTCAGCGCCGATTTCGTGGCGGGGGGCGGTCTGTACAAGAACGCCAACGTCACCTACCGCGGCGTCGCGGTCGGCCGGGTGGAGTCGGTGGGCCTCAACCCCAATGGCGTCACCGCCGAAATGCGGCTCAACAGCGGCACGCCCATACCGTCGAACGTCACCGCCACCGTGAAGAGCGTCTCCGCCGTCGGTGAGCAGTACATCGACCTGGTACCGCCCGGCAATCCGGCATCGACCAAGCTGCACAACGGATCCCGGATCGACCGGCAGAACACCCGGATCGGTCAGGACGTCGCCGATCTGTTGAAACGGGCGGAGGCACTGGTCAACAGCCTCGGCGACACCCGGTTGCGCGAACTGCTACACGATACCTTCATCGCTGCCAACGGGTCGGGTCCCGAGCTGGCCCGGCTGATCGAATCCGCCCGGCTGCTGGTGGACGAGGCCAACGCCAACTATCCGCAGGTCTCCCAGTTGATCGATCAGGCCGGCCCGTTCCTACAGGCCCAGATCCGCGCCGGCGCCGACGTCAAATCGCTGTCGGATGGCTTGGCGCGCTTCACTTCCGAGGTGCGCCAAGCCGACCCGCAGCTACGCGAGACGCTGGCCACCGCCCCGGGCGCGACCGACGAGGCCAGCACCGCGTTCTCCGGCATCCGCCCGTCGTTCCCGGCGTTGGCCGCGAGCCTGGCCAACCTGGGCCGCGTCGGAGTGATTTACCACAAGTCGATCGAGCAGCTGCTGGTGGTGCTGCCGGCGCTGTTCGCGGCGATCACGACGGCCGCCGGCGGCGCCCCACAGGACGAGGGCGCCAAGCTGGACTTCAAGCTCGACCTCAATGACCCGCCCCCGTGCGCCGTCGGCTTTTTGCCGCCGCCGCTGATGCGCACGCCGGCGGACGAGACGCTGCGCGAGCTGCCGAGGGACATGTACTGCAAGACGGCACAGAACGATCCGAGCACCGTGCGCGGTGCCCGCAACTACCCGTGCCAGGAGTTCCCCGGCAAACGGGCGCCGACGATCCAGCTGTGCCGCGACCCGAAGGGCTACGTTCCGGTCGGCCGCAACCCGTGGCGCGGGCCGCCGGTGCCGTACGACACTCCGGTGACGAATGGGCTGAACGTGTTGCCGCCCAACAAGTTCCCGTACATCCCGCCCGGTGCCGAACCCGATCCGGGCACACCGATCGTGGGCCCACCGCCACCGGGCGTGGTGCCCGGGCCCGGGCCGTTACCGAACCACCAGCCGGCCTTCGATCCGCCGCCCCCGAACGACCGGCCGCCACCGCCGGGCAACCCGTCGTGGATGCCGCCAGGCGTCCCACCGGTGCCGCCGATGCTTCCCTATCCCAAGTGGCTCCCACCGCCGGCGCCTCCGGAGGGCATCAATCCGCCGCCCGCGGGGCCGGGACCGGAGAAGCCGTGGGGGCCGCCGCAGGGTCCACCGCCGCAGGCCAGCGGCCCGGCCTACACCACCTATGACCAGCGCACCGGAGCGTTTGTGGACCCGGCCGGCGGGACTGGTACGTTCGCGGCCGGCGCCAGTGGCGCCTCCAGCGCCGAGAACTGGGTGGACCTGATGCTTGATCCGAGGCCGATGTAGTGGCCCCAGAAGTGCCAGAAACGACGACGCGGCGGGTGCGTCGCCGTGCTTCGCGCGCGGCGGGGCCGGCCAAGGGCGAGGCGCGCGAGGCCGCTCCGGTCAAGGTCGACGTTGCGGACCGACCGAAGCCGCCGGCGAAACCTGTTGCGACCCTGAAGCCGGTCAAGCCGCCGCCGCGGCGCCGGCCGAACCGCGCCCTGGTGCTGCGGACGTCGTTCGCCGCGGCGCTGGTGGCGGTCGGCGCGCTGACCGCCTGCCTGGTGGCGCTGGTCGTCCAGCAGCGGCACGCCGACGCGGCGCAGGCGCGCGATCAGCGCTTCGTCGACACCGCCACGCAGACGGTGGTCAACATGTTCAGCTACAAGCAGGACAACATCGACGAGAGCGTGAACCGGTTCTACGAGAGCACCAGCGGCCCGCTGCGCGGAATGCTGGGCGCCAACAACAACATTGAGAACCTCAAGGGCCTGTTCCGCTCCACCAATGCGACGTCGGAAGCCGTCGTCAACGGCGCCGCGCTGGAGGGGGTCGATTCGGTCACCGACAACGCGTCGGTGTTGGTGTCGGTGCGGGTTACGGTCGCCGACATCGACGGGACGAACAAGCCGTCCATGCCGTATCGGTTGCGGGTGATCGTGCACGAGGACGAGCGCGGGCGGATGACCGGCTACGACCTGAAGTATCCGGATGGGGGTAACTGATGCGGTTGCTGATCGCCGTCGCGGGCTCCCTACTGGTGGCTGCCTTCGTCGGGCTGTCCGCGGCGGCCGGTTGGTTCTACTGGGAGCGGGCGCAGACGCGCGGCGAGGCGGCCGCGCGGGCGGTGTTGCCGGGGCTGGCCGCCAAGGAGATACCCGAGGTGTTCGCCTACGACTATCAGACCGTCGAGCGGAGCCTCTCGGCCGCATACCCGTTGCTGACGCCCGCCTATCGCCAGGAGTTCCAGAAGAGCGCCAACGCGCAGATCATTCCGGAGGCGAAGAAGCGTGAGGTCGTCGTCCAGGCCAATGTCGTTGGCGTGGGCGTCATGTCGGCCAAGCGGGATTCGGCGTCGGTTATGGTCTACCTGAACCGCACCGTGACCGACAAGTCACGGCAGCCGCTCTACGACGGCAGCCGGTTACGGGTCGACTTCACCAAAGTCGGCAGGCAGTGGCTGATCGCCTACATCACACCGATCTAGGCGCCGGTCGAGCGTCACGCTAGCGTGACGCTCGACGCCCAAAGTTGCGCTGGCGTGACTCCCGGCCGTGGGGCAACAGGCCAACCCTCAGAAGCACATCGCAATGTCGTTGCAGCGCAATGGATAACGCTCGATCGGGCTGGGCGGAGGGCCGGTGAGTGCCAACGAAAACGGTTGCTTGCTCATCGCCGATTCCAGGCCGCACTCTGGGCCATGCAGACTGGTGTGTGTGCCGGTGAGCGTCTCGTCGTCAAACGCATAGGTTTCGGTGGATGCCGCGGTGCCGCCGCCCGGGCACGAAACGCCGTCGGCAATGTCGACTTTGAAGGTCCAGCGTTGGCTCACCAGCCGGGCCCTGCCGCTGAAGTTCTGCAGCTTGTCCTGCCGGCTGATCCGTTCGTCGGTCGCGCTCACGATGTTCAGGGCACAAAAGTCCGCCATGATGTCCGGGTTCGAATAGTCCTTGTAGTAGCGGCTTCCGTTCACCTGATCGCACAGCGCCGTGATCGTCCAGGTCACCCCGGAGACCCCCGCCTGATTGAAGGAGTAATTGCCGTCCGGTGGCGGCGCGACGGCTCCGGCGGGTTCGCCCGATTCCAAGGCGATTCCGAGCGCGACGGCCGAGCAGATGCCGGCGCCGGCGGCCAGGCCACGACGGAGCTTCATGACGTTCCTCCCTCTACGCTGCATCGAGTATCACAGCGTTTGGGCGGCAGCACCATGGGGGGTTATGGCAAACCGTGCGCCCCGCTGTGGCCGAACGGCCCGGCAAAGCCCCCGCTTCCGCCATTTCCGCCGCCGGTGCCATTCCCGCCGTTCCCACCGTTGCCGATGAATACGGCGTCGCCGCCCCTGCCGCCGTTGGCGGGTGCGGCGCCGTTGCCGGCGTCGCCGCCCCTGCCGCCGCCGCCGAAGAGCCCGCCGACGCCACCGTCGCCCCCGGCCCCGCCGGCGCCGGTGCCGGATCCGGCGCCACCCGTGCCGCCGGCACCGCCGTGGGCGAATATCCCCGTTCCGCCGCCCTTCCCGCCGGCACCGCCGACTCCGGCCGGGCCGCTGCCGGCACCGCCCGTGCCGCCGGCACCGCCGCCGCCCAACAGCTTGACGTTGCCGCCGTCGGCCCCGCGGCCGCCGATAAGGCCGGCCCCGCCGTCGCCGCCGTTGCCGCCGTCGCCGATGATCCCGCTGTTGCCGCTATTGCCGCCGTCCCCGCCGGTGCCGAGGAACGCGGAGCCGCCCTGGCCGCCGTGACCACCGTTGCCGAACACCCCGGCGGTGCCCGCGTCGCCGCCGCTGCCGCCGTGTCCACCCGCTCCGGTGGCGTCGCCGCCGGTCCCGCCGGTGCCGCCGTTGCCGTGCAGCCACGCGCCCTTGCCGCCGTGGCCACCGAAACCGCCTATCCCGTTGGCGCCGGTAGCGCTCCCGCCGGCCCCGCCGGTGCCGCCGTTGCCCTGCAACCAGCCGCCGTTGCCCGCGTTACCACCCAAACCGCCGGCGGTATCGCCGGCCC
>NZ_LQPV01000002.1:0-74496 GCF_002101935.1 Mycobacterium sp. IEC1808
ATGCCCAAACGCCGCCGCACCCGCGCCCAAGACCGCGCCCACCGGGTGGCCACCGAACGCCGCCACAACCGCGACGCTCGCCTGGCCCGAAAATCGGAGACCCACGACTACTTCGCCCTGCCCCCACCCACCGGCGACGAGGAACCGCCACCCTTCTAGGCGAATTTGGCTCTGAGCTGGTCGTCCCCTAGACTCTAGGGGTTGCCTTGGGCAGACCTCGGCCGGTAAGCGAAAGCACTATCGGCCCCGCGTGCCCTTAGGTGACAAAGACCGCGCACGTCAGGTTGTTGGTGAGCACTGCTCATTGAGACGTTTTCTCCTGCCGTGCACATATGAAACCAGGTCAGGAGATCGAGTGATTCAGCAGGAATCGCGGCTGAAGGTTGCCGACAACACCGGCGCCAAGGAGATCTTGTGCATCCGGGTGCTCGGCGGTTCGTCGCGACGCTACGCCGGCATCGGTGACGTCATCGTCGCCACGGTCAAAGACGCCATCCCCGGCGGCAACGTCAAGCGCGGGGACGTCGTCAAGGCCGTCGTGGTGCGCACGGTCAAGGAGCGCCGTCGTCCCGACGGCAGCTACATCAAGTTCGACGAGAACGCCGCGGTGATCATCAAGCCCGACAACGACCCGCGCGGGACGCGCATCTTCGGGCCCGTCGGGCGCGAACTGCGCGAGAAGCGATTCATGAAGATCATCTCGCTGGCCCCGGAGGTGTTGTAGATGAAGGTCCACAAGGGCGACACCGTCCTCGTCATCGCGGGCAAGGACAAGGGTGCCAAGGGCAAGGTGCTACAGGCGTACCCGGAACGCAACCGCGTGCTGGTCGAGGGCGTCAACCGCATCAAGAAGCACACCGCGGTTTCCACCAACCAGCGTGGCGCCCGCTCGGGCGGCATCGTCACGCAGGAGGCCCCGATCCACGTGTCCAACGTGATGGTGGTCGACTCGGACGGCAAGCCCACCCGCATCGGCTACCGGCTGGACGAGGAAACCGGCAAGCGCGTCCGCGTCTCCAAGCGCAACGGCAAGGACATCTAATGACCACAGCAGAGAAGGTTCAGCCGCGCCTCAAAGAGCGCTACCGCAACGAGATTCGCGATGCGTTGCACAAGCAGTTTGGCTACGGCAACGTCATGCAGATCCCGACCATCACCAAGGTCGTCGTGAACATGGGCGTCGGCGAGGCGGCTCGCGACGCCAAACTGATCAACGGTGCGGTCAACGACCTGGCGCTGATCACCGGCCAGAAGCCGGAGATCCGTAAGGCGCGAAAGTCCATCGCGCAGTTCAAGTTGCGCGAGGGCATGCCGATCGGCGTGCGGGTGACGCTGCGCGGGGACCGCATGTGGGAGTTCCTCGACCGGCTCACCTCGATCGCGCTGCCGCGTATCCGTGACTTCCGCGGGCTTTCGCCCAAGCAGTTCGACGGCGTCGGCAACTACACCTTCGGACTGGCCGAGCAGTCGGTGTTCCACGAGATCGACGTGGACAAGATCGACCGGGTCCGCGGCATGGACATCAACGTCGTCACCTCGGCGACGACCGACGACGAAGGACGAGCCCTGTTGCGGGCCCTCGGATTTCCGTTCAAGGAGAACTGACTAGATGGCTAAGAAGGCACTGGTTAACAAGGCCGCGCGCAAGCCCAAGTTCGCGGTGCGCGGCTACACCCGCTGCAGCAAGTGCGGACGTCCGCGCGCGGTGTTCCGCAAGTTCGGGCTGTGCAGAATCTGCCTGCGCGAGATGGCGCACGCGGGCGAACTGCCCGGCGTGCAGAAGAGCAGCTGGTGACGGGACATAGGACGCAACTATGACGATGACCGATCCGATCGCCGACTTCCTGACCCGTCTGCGCAACGCCAATTCGGCGTACCACGACGAGGTGACGTTGCCGCACTCCAAGATCAAGGCCAACATCGCCCAGATCCTCAAGAACGAGGGCTACATCAACGACTTCCACACCGAAGACGCTCGGGTCGGCAAGTCGCTGGTTGTCCAGCTCAAGTACGGGCCGAGCCGGGAGCGCAGCATCGCCGGCCTGCGCCGGGTGTCCAAGCCCGGGTTGCGGGTGTACGCGAAATCCACCAACCTGCCGCGCGTGCTCGGCGGACTGGGCGTGGCGATCATCTCGACCTCGTCGGGTCTGCTCACCGACCGTCAGGCAGCCAGACAGGGCGTGGGCGGCGAAGTCCTCGCGTACGTGTGGTGAGGGGTTAAACATGTCACGTATTGGTAAGCAGCCGGTTCCGGTCCCCTCCGGAGTCGACGTAACGATCGACGGCCAGAACGTCTCGGTGAAGGGTCCCAAGGGCAGCCTGAACCTGACCGTCGCCGAACCGATCACGGTGGCGCGCAACGACGACGGCGCGATCGTGGTCACCCGCCCCAACGACGAGCGACGCAACCGCTCGCTGCACGGGCTGTCGCGCACCCTGGTGTCCAACCTGGTCACCGGCGTGACGGAGGGCTACACCGTCAAGATGGAAATCTTCGGTGTCGGCTACCGCGTGCAGCTCAAGGGCTCCAACCTCGAGTTCGCGCTGGGCTACAGCCACCCCGTCGTGATCGAGGCGCCCGAGGGCATCACGTTCGCGGTCCAGTCACCGACGAAGTTCACGGTCACCGGGATCGACAAGCAGAAGGTCGGTCAGATCTCGGCGAACATCCGCCGCCTGCGCCGTCCCGACCCGTACAAGGGCAAGGGCGTGCGCTACGAGGGCGAGCAGATCCGCCGCAAGGTCGGAAAGACAGGTAAGTAGTCATGGCGCAAACAAAGACGGCCGCCCCGGCCGGAAAGCCGGTGGGGCAGAACGTATCCGAGACGCGGCGGGTCTCCCGGCTGCGCAGGCACGCGCGGCTGCGCAAGAAGCTGGCGGGCACCCCGCAGCGCCCACGCCTGGTGGTGCACCGCTCCGCGCGGCACATCCACGTGCAACTGGTCAACGACGAGAACGGCACCACGCTGGCCGCGGCGTCGTCGATCGAGGCCGACGTGCGTGGCCTGGACGGCGACAAGAAGGCGCGCAGCGTGCGGGTCGGTCAGTTGATCGCCGAGCGCGCCAAGGCCGCCGGCATCGACACCGTGGTCTTCGACCGCGGCGGGTACACCTACGGCGGACGGATCGCCGCGCTGGCGGATGCCGCGCGCGAGAACGGATTGCGATTCTGATGAACAACATCAGCCTGATGACAACTGGAAGGACCGCATAATGGCGGAACAGTCGGCCGGCGGGCAGGGCCCGGACAGCCGCGACAGCCGCGACTCGCGCGGTGACGGCCGCGACAGCCGCGGCCGGCGCGACGGTGGTGGCCGCGGCGGTCGTGACCGCGACGGCGAGAAGAGCAACTACCTGGAGCGGGTCGTCGCCATCAACCGCGTCTCCAAGGTGGTCAAGGGTGGACGGCGATTCAGCTTCACCGCGCTGGTCATCGTCGGCGACGGCAACGGCATGGTCGGCGTCGGCTACGGCAAGGCCAAGGAGGTGCCGGCCGCGATCGCCAAGGGTGTCGAGGAGGCGCGCAAGGGCTTCTTCCGGGTCCCTTTGATCGGCGGCACCATCACGCACCCGGTGCAGGGTGAGGCGGCCGCGGGCGTCGTGCTGCTGCGTCCCGCCAGCCCGGGTACCGGCGTCATCGCCGGCGGCGCGGCCCGCGCCGTCCTGGAATGTGCTGGGGTGCACGACATTCTGGCCAAGTCGTTGGGCAGTGACAACGCGATCAACGTGGTGCACGCGACCGTGGCCGCGCTCAAGCTGCTGCAGCGTCCCGAGGAGGTGGCCGCTCGCCGCGGACTGCCGATCGAGGACGTCGCCCCGGCCGGCATGTTGAAGGCGCGCCGGGAAAGCGACGCACTGGCCAGTGCGGCGGCGGCGCGTGAGGCTCAGATTTCGGGAGCGCAACCATGAGTCAGCTCAAGATCACCCAGGTGCGCAGCACCATCGGTGCTCGCTGGAAGCAGCGTGAGAGCCTGCGGACCCTGGGCCTGCGGCGGATCCGCCATTCGGTGGTCCGTGAGGACAACGCACAGACCCGCGGCCTGATCGCGGTGGTGCGCCACCTCGTCGAGGTGGAGGAGGCCAAGTGACCATCAAATTGCACGACCTGAAACCCGCACCCGGGTCGAAGAAAGCGCGCACCCGTGTCGGTCGCGGCGAGGGCTCAAAGGGCAAGTCGGCCGGGCGCGGCACCAAGGGCACCAAGGCCCGCAAGAACGTGCCGGCGACCTTCGAGGGTGGCCAGATGCCGATTCACATGCGGCTGCCCAAGCTCAAGGGATTCCGGAATCGCTTCCGCACCGAGTACGAGATCGTCAACGTCGGCGACTTGGGCCGGCTGTTCCCGCAGGGCGGCGCGATCGGCGTCGACGAGCTGGTGGCCAAAGGCGCGGTTCGCAAGAACTCGTTGGTCAAGGTCCTCGGCGACGGCAAGCTGACCGTCAAGGTCGACCTGTCCGCGCACAAGTTCAGCGGCAGCGCGCGCGAGAAGATCACCGCGGCGGGCGGCTCGGTCACCGAGCTGTAGTCAGCTCAGCTGCGGAATGACCTCCGCGGCAAGGCGTTCCATCTGTTCGCGGTTCTCTCCTACGTCGGCGCCGACGGGGTTGAGTAGCAGGTACTCGGCCCCCGCGTCGATCACCTCGCGCAGCCCGCGCACCACGTCGTCGGGCGTGCCCGACACCGGCACGTCATCCCCGCCGGGAATGGAATCGCCGTAGATGCGATGAAGGCCTTCGAGCACCCGCTCCCGGGCCCGCGACGCGTCGTCGTCGACCGTCAGGTAGACCCGCTTGCCAATGGTGAAGTGCGCCGGGTCCTTTCGTTGTTCGGCGAGTTCGCGGCGCACCACCGCGACAGCCCCGGCGAACGCCTCGGTGGTCGACGAGCCCGCGCCCAGAAACGAATCACCGTGGCGCACCGCCCTGGCCAGCGCCTTGGGGGCCAGCCCGCCGAACCAGATCGGCGGATGTGGCCGCTGCACCGGCTTGGGTTGAATCGGTAGGTCGTCGACGTCGCGGAACCGGCCGTGGAACGTCACCCGGGGCTCGTCGGACCAGGCCGCCTTCATCAGCTCCAGGCCTTCGGTGAAATACGAGATGTAGGTTGCCTTTTCGACGCCGAAGGCGTCGAATCGGCGAAAGCCGCCGCCGGCCCCGACGCCGAGGTCCAGCCGCCCGTGGCTGAGCCGGTCGACGGCGGTGGCGGACGAGGCCAGCTGCAGCGGGTCGTGCAGGGACGTCACCAGGACGGCGACCCCGAGGCGCAGCCGCTCGGTGCAGGCGGCGCAATAGGCCAGCAGCTCCAGCGGCGCCAGCAGCGGCGCCTCGCCGATGATCTGCTCGAGGACCCAGCCGCCCTCGAACCCGAGTTCCTCGGCGCGGGCGAGGTAGGCGCGCAGACCGGGCGCGTCGAAACGGTCGTAGTCGAATTGGGGGATCGCGATGGAAAACCTCACCCGACCACCGTACGGCGCCCGATCGGTAGGCTGCGAATATGTTCGGTTTCCTGCCCTCGGTCCCAAGCCTCGACGACGTCCGCGCCCTCGCCGGCCGCGTCGACACGGCGCGCCACCACGGCGTGCCCAACGGCTGCGTCCTCGAGTTCGACCTGCGCTCGGCGCCGCCGGAGAGCACCGGTTTCGACCCGGTGGCGATGATCACCGGGGGCAACCGGCCGATGTCGCTCCGCGACACCGTCGCGGCGATCCACCGCGCCGCCGAGGACCCGCGGGTCGCCGGGCTGATCGCGCGCGTGCAGCTCGCGGCGGCGCCGCCGGCCGCGGTCCAGGAACTGAGGGAGGCGATCGCGGCGTTCGCCGCCGTCAAGCCGTCGCTGGCCTGGGCCGAGACCTACCCGGGCACGCTGTCCTACTACCTCGCCTCGGCGTTCGGCGAGGTGTGGTTGCAGCCCTCGGGCAGCGTCGGCCTGATCGGCTTCGCGAGCAACGCCATGTTCCTGCGCGACGCGCTCGACAAGGCGGGGATCGAAGCCCAGATCATCGCGACGGGCGAATACAAGTCGGCGGCAAACCTTTTGACCGAGGGCGGCTTCACCGAGGCCCACCGCGAGGCCGTCACGCGGATGCTCGAGAGCCTGCAAGAGCAGGTGTGGGCAGCGATCGCCGAGTCGCGCAAGATCGAACCGGAGGCGCTCGACGAGTTGGCCGACCGGGGCCCGCTGCTGCGCGACGACGCGGTGGCCTCGGGCCTCGTCGACCGGGTCGGATTCCGCGACGAGGCCTACGCGCGGATCGCGGAACTGGTTGACGTGCAGGATATTTCGGACGAAAACACTCCGCCCCGGCTCTACCTGACGCGCTACGCCGGCGCGGCCCGGCCGCGACTCAGCCCGCCCGTGCCGTCGGTCCCGGGCCGCCGGCCCAAGCCGATGCTAGCCGTGGTCACCGTCGACGGCACGATTGTCACCGGACGCGGTGGCCCGCAGTTCCTGCCGCTGGGCACGTCGACCGCCGGCGCCGACACCATCGCGGCGGCGCTGCGGGAGGCCGCCGCCGACGATTCGGTGTCCGCGATCGTGCTGCGGGTGGACAGCCCGGGCGGTGCGGTCATCGCGTCCGAGACCATCTGGCGCGAGGTGAAAAGGGCCCGCGAGCACGGCAAGCCAGTGGTGGCGTCGATGGGTGCAGTGGCGGCATCCGGGGGCTACTACGTCGCGATGGGCGCCGACGCGATCCTGGCCAACCCGGGCACGATCACCGGCTCGATCGGCGTGATCACCGGCAAGCTGGTGGTGCGTGATCTGAAGGATCGCCTGGGGGTCGCGTCGGATACGGTGCGCACCAACGCGAATGCCGACGCCTGGTCGGCCGACGCGCCGTTTACGCCGGAACAGCGCCGGCATCGCGAGGCCGAGGCCGAGCTGCTGTACAGGGACTTCGTCGAACGGGTCGCCGAGGGTCGCAAGTTGAGTGCCGAAGCCGTGGAACTCGTTGCGCGGGGCCGGGTTTGGACCGGAGCCGACGCGCTCGAACGCGGCCTGGTCGACGAGCTCGGCGGCTTCCGGGCCGCGGTGCGCCGGGCCAAGGTCCTGGCTGGGCTGGACGAGGACGCCGAGGTGCGCGTCGTCAGCTATCCCGGGTCGTCGCTGCTGGACCTGGTGCGGCCGCGGGCCTCGTCGCAACCGGCCGCCGCGTCGCTGCCGGATGCGCTGGGCGCGCTGCTGGGCCGCTCGATCGCCGGGATCCTCAGCAATGTCGAGCAGACGCTGGGCGGCGTCAGCGCGCTGTGGCTGGGAAACCCGCGTCTCTAGTTCAGCGTGCCGCTGATGAAGATGATCTCGCCGAGCGGATCGTCCTGCTCCGGCGGCGGCACCTCGATGTCGTTGCGCCGGAACAGTTCCGTTCGCTCGACGCCCTCCGCGTCCCACCCCTTGGACCGCAGGTAGTCAACGACGTGGTTTCGTTCCCCGGTGTAGACCAGTGACGCCATGTCGACGTCGACGCCGTGCTCGCGGAATACGCCAGCCATGTCCTGCACCCGGCTGGGGTCGAAATCGATGATGCCGGGGACGAATTCGGTGGCGACGGTGCTGCCGGGCGCGCTGAGCGCTGTAATGTTGTCGAACAGCCGGTCCTGGGCCTCCGGCGGCAGGTAGATCAATAGGCCCTCGGCCAACCAGGCGGTCGGCGCCGTCGTGTCCAGCCCGGCCTCGCGCAGCGCGGCCGGCCAGTCTTGCCGCAGATCGACGGCGATGGTGCGCCGGGTGGCGGTGGGTTCGGCGCCGATGCCGGCCAGCGTGGTCGTCTTGAACTCGATCACCTGCGGCTGGTCGATCTCGTAGACCACCGTGCCGTCCGGCCACGGTAGCCGGTAGGCGCGGGAGTCCAGTCCGGATGCCAGGATGACTGCCTGGCGCACCCCGGCGCCCACCGCGTCGATGAAGTAATCGTCGAAATACTTGGTGCGCACCGCCATTCCGTCGGCCATCGCCTGCATGCGCGCCGGCGACGCGTTCTCGAACGCGTCGAGGTCGAGCTCGCCGTCCAGCATCTTGGTGAACAGATCCACCCCGACCGCGCGCACCAATGGCTCGGCGAACGGGTCGTTGATCAGGCCGCGGGGATCCCTCGTCGCCATGGCGCGGCCGGCCGCGACCATCGTCGCGGTGACGCCCACGCTGGAGGCCAGATCCCAGTTGTCGTCATGAGCGCGTGGCATAGGCGAAACCCTACTTGAAGGTCGCGGCCACGTAACTCAAGTCGCCGAAGGCGGCCGCCATCGCGTCCTCGGGGAACTCAAACCCGTTGCTGGCGTACAACTCCCGGGCGGGGTAGGCCGTCACCTGCCAGCCGTGGGTCTTGAGGTAGTCGACGACGACGTTGCGCTCACCGCGGTAGAACAGGTCGGCCGCGTTGAGGTTGAAACCGAAGCGCTGCCAGCGCTCGGAGATGCGCTGCAACCGCTCGTCGGTGAACGCGTTCGGGTCCGGGACGTGTTCGGTGGCCAGCCGGCTGCCCGGAGCGCTGAGCGCCGTGATGTGGTCGAACAGCCGGTCCTGGGCGTCGGGCGGCAGGTAGGGCAGCAGACCCTCGGCGCTCCACGCGGTCGGTTGGGTGACGTCAAATCCGCCGTGGGCCAACGCGGCCGGCCAGTCGTCGCGCAGGTCGACGGCGATCGTGCGGTGCTCTGCGGTGGGGGTGGCGCCGAGGTTGGCCAGCGTGCCGGTCTTGAACGCGATGACCTGGGGCTGGTCGATCTCGTAGACCACCGTGCCGGCCGGCCACGGCAATCGGTAGGCCCTGGTGTCCAGGCCGGAGGCCAGAATCACCGCCTGCCGCACACCGTCGGCGGTGGCGCCGGTGAAGAAGTCGTCGAAGAACCTGGTGCGCACCGTGATCTGTTCGCGCCGGGTCTTCCGGTTGAACAGCGCGTCGTCCTCGAAATCGATCTCGCCGTCGATGATGCGGATGAACGGGTCAAGCCCGACGGCGCGGACCAGGGGATCGGCGAACGGGTCGTCGAGCAGCGCATCGGGTCCCTGTGACGCCACCGCGCGGGAGGCCGCGACCATGGTGGCCGTGGCGCCGACGCTGGACGCCGGTCCCCAGCTGTCACCCTCGGTGCGGCCCTCACTCATGGGTGCCGCTCACGTAGAGCACGTCGCCCATCCGGGTGTCGTCTCCCTCGAGGGGCGGAAGGTCATTGGCCGCGAACAGCTCTCGGATGCTGATGCCTTCCAGCGCCCAACCACGGTCCCTCAGGTAGGTAGCCGCCTCGTTGCGCTCCCCGAAGTAGACCAGCCCCGCCATGTCCAGCTCGAAGCCGTGCGCACGCCAGCGTTCGGAGATCCGCTGCATGCGCTCCTTCAGCTTCTCCTCGTCCCCGGGCTCGGGGCTGGGCGCGCTTTCCGTCGCCAGCCGGCTCCCCGGAGCGCTGAGTTCGGTGATCGTGTCCAACAGGCGGTCCTGCGCCTCCGGCGGCAGGTAGCCGAGCAGGCCCTCGGCGCTCCACGCGGTCGGCCGCGTTGGGTCGAATCCGGCGGCGCGCAGCGCGGCGGGCCAGTCGTCGCGCAGGTCGACGGCCACCACCCGCCGGTAAGCCGTCGGGGCGGTGCCGAGTTCGGCAAGCGTGCGCGACTTGAACTCGATGACCTGCGGCTGGTCCACCTCGTAGACGACGGTCCCGGCCGGCCAGTCCAACCGGTACGCGCGGGAGTCCAGCCCCGAGGCCAGGATCACGACCTGCTTGACGCCGGCCTGCGTCGCACTCAGGAAGAACTCGTCGAAGAACTTGGTGCGCACCGCCATGTTGTCGGCCATCCGGGACATCGCCCCGGTCGACCCGTTCGCGCCGTCGTGCACGTCGTTCAGGTCGCTCGGATCCACCTCGCCGGTCGCCAGCCGGGTGAGCAGGTCGACGCCGACGGCCCGGACCAGCGGCTCGGCGAACGGGTCGTCGATGAGCGGACGATCGGCGCGGCTCGCCACGGCGCGGGCGGCCGCGACCATCGTCGCGGTCACCCCGACGCTGGATGCCAGGTCCCAGGTGTCGCCCTCATGCCTGGTGGAAGTCATGGTCTGCCCCTATTCGGACGTAGTTAATCTAATATTTAGCCGATATAACAAGCTTCTCCCACTGTACGCTTCCCGCGATTCGCGGCAACCTTGACGGATGGCGAACGCAGAGCCCTTCGAGGCGGCGGGTAAGCGGGTGCTGATCACGGGTGCCTCGTCCGGACTGGGCGCGGCCCTGGCCCGGCGACTGGCGACCCAGGGGGCGGTGGTGGGGCTGATCGCCCGCCGCCGGGATCGCCTCGCCGAGGTGCTGGCGGAGTGCCGGCGCACCTCGCCGGAATCGGCGATGTGGGTGGCCGACCTGGCGGACAGCTCGGCGCTGCGGGAGCTGGCGCTGCGGGCGTGGGACGAGCTCGGCGGCGTCGACGTGCTGATCAACAACGCCGCGATCCCGAAACGCCGCCCGGTCGCGGCCCTGGATCCCGGCGAGGTCGAGGACGTCATGCGGATCAACTTCTTCGCCCCGATGCGCCTCACGCTGGCCCTGCTGCCGCGGATGCTGCAGCGCGGGTCCGGCCTCATCGTCAACGTGTCCAGTGTCGGCGGCCGGCTCGGCATCATCCACGAAACCGCTTATTGTGCAAGCAAATTCGCGCTGTGCGGCTGGAGCGAGGCGATGGCCGTCGACCTGCACGGCAGTGGGGTTGTGGTGAAGCTGATCGAGCCGGGGCCCGTCGACACCGAGATCTGGGATCACCCGGGCAGCGAGGAGCCGCTCTACCAGGGGCCGAAGGTGCCCGCCGACGAGGTGGCCGAGGGCATCATCGAGGCGCTGGCCGGCGACACGTTCGAGCATTATGTTCCGGACATGAAAGCGGTCGTGGACGCGAAGAACGCCGACCTCGACGCGTTCATCGCCGGTGTCGCAGGAATGGCTCCGCGATGAGGGCGCTGGTGTACGGCGTGCCGCCGGAGCCGTCGCCCGGACCCGACGACGCACTGACCCACAGCCCTGTCGCACTGCGGGAGGTCGCGGATCCTCAACTGCCGCACGAGGATTGGGTGCTCACCCGGCCGCGGCTGACCGGCATCTGCGGCTCGGACTCCAAGCAGATCCTGATGGACTTCGGCGAGGCCGACGCCGACAACGCCATGTCCGCCTTCTGTTCTTTTCCGCAGGTCATGGGCCACGAGGTGGTCGCCGACGTGGTGGCGATGGGACCCAAGGCCCGGGGGCTGGAGGTGGGCCAGCGCGTGGTGCTCAACCCGTGGCTGTCCTGCGGCCCGCGCGGCATCGAGCCGCCTTGTCCCGCATGCGAAAGCGGTGACTACAGCCTGTGCTGGAGCTTCACCGACGGCGACATCAAGCCCGGCATCCACACCGGGGTGTCGGCCGACGTGACGGGTGGCTACGCCGAACTGATGCCCGCCCACGACAGCATGCTCTTTGCGGTTCCCGATTCCGTGCCCGACGAGCTCGCGGTGTTCGCCGACCCGTTCTCGGTGTCCCTGCACGCGATCACCCGCCATCCGCCGCCGCCCTCGGGCCGGGCGCTGGTCTACGGGGCCGGCTCGCTGGGGTTGTGCGCGGTCGCGATCCTGCGGGCGCTCTACCCCGACGTGGCCGTCGCGGTGGTGGGGCGGTTCGAGGCCCAGAAGGAACTGGCCCGCCGGTTCGGCGCGGCACTGGTGGTGGATCACGAACCGCGCCTGGCCGTCATCGAGGAACTGGTCGCGTGGGGCGGCGGTCGGCTGCGCCAGCCGCTGCTCGGCTTGCCGATGGCCTATCCGGGGGCGCTCGACGTCGTCTACGACACCGTCGGCAAGCCCGAGACGTTCGAGGTCGGGGTGCGGGTGCTGCGGGCCCGCGGCACGCTGGTGAAGGCCGGCGTGCATGCGCCCGGGCGGTGGGAGTGGAGTCCCTTGTATTTCAAGGAGATCGCCCTCGTGGGGTCGAACGCGTTCGGGGTCGAGGAGGTCGAGGGCGAGCGCCGCCACGCCATCGCCCACTACCTGGACCTGGCCGCCGCCGACCGGGTGGACCTGCGCCCCATGCTGACCCACACCTTCGGCCTCGAGCAGTGGCGCGAGGCGTTCCTGGCGATCGCTAACCAGGGCGACAGCGGCGCCGTCAAGGTCGCGTTCGACCAGCG
The DNA here is from genome assembly GCF_002101935.1 of Mycobacterium sp. IEC1808. Taxonomy (NCBI): domain Bacteria; kingdom Bacillati; phylum Actinomycetota; class Actinomycetes; order Mycobacteriales; family Mycobacteriaceae; genus Mycobacterium; species Mycobacterium sp. IEC1808. The sequence continues at coordinate 12,127 of NZ_LQPV01000002.1, forward strand.
TTAGGCGGGGCGCGTGGCGCGGTAGTAGTTCAACCGCCCGAGGACGCGGTGCGGCGTCGACGCAACCTCGGCGCAGTCGAATCCCGCCGCGTTCAGCAGTCGGGGAATCGCGTCGCCGAGGTTGCCGGCCGCGTGGGGGTTGCGCCTGATGAGCCGCGTCAACAGGCCGTGCTCGGCGGTAATCTCGCCGCCGATGTCGACGAGGTGCAGCCTGCCGCCGGGACGCAGGACGCGGAAGATCTCTTCCGCGGCGGCGGGTTTCGCGTCTTCGTTGATGTGGTGCAACATCATCGAGGACAGCACCCGGTCGAATTCACCGTCGGGGTAGGGCAGCCGCTCGGCGTAGCCCTGTTCGAAGCGGATGTCTTTTAGCCCAATGCCCTTGCGCCGCGCCCGCTCCAGTGCCCGGGGATCGGGGTCGGATCCCGTGACGTCAACCGTGGGGTGGGCACGTTTGACACGGGTGGTGAGATTGCCCGTGCCGCAGCCGATTTCCAGAACCCGCTGGCCGTCGGCGAGTTCAGCCTGCGCGATCAGCGTGTCGTAGACCTTCGGCATGCCCAGCAGGCGGGCGAACAGGTCGTAGCAGGGCAGCAGCGAGTCGTGGCCGGCGGCGGGCAGATAGTCATGTGGATGATGCTTTGTCATAGAGTTCATGATTAACCGCTATCCTGCTTCAGAATTGGTCGATCTTCGATGAAACTAGGATTATCTTTCGTACCATGACCCAGCCAGCTCGGATGGTCCGGCATCGCCGGGGCGTGCCCATTTACGCATATCGGACCGATCCGGACACCCCTCCGGTGTCGGTGCTGCGGGCCAGTCGCGAAGACCTGCCGGAGCACGGCCGACACATCCACGACTTTCCGGCGCTCTGGTACAGCCCTGGTCCGGGCTGCGTGTATGTACTGGCGGCGGGTGAGGTGATCGACCCGGCCCAGGTCGTGGGTCGTATCGATGTCGGGGTCGGGGTCTTCTTCGATCCCGCGGCGCTGGGGGAGGACGGGCGATCGCCATGGCCGACGTGGCGGGCGCATCCGCTACTGTTCCCGTTCCTGCACGGCCGATCCGGGGGACTACTGCGGCTGGAGGTGCCCGCGCACCGGCGGTCGGCGTGGGAGGGTGCCATCGCGTCGATCGAAGCCGAATTGACCGCGCGCCAACAGGGTTACCAGCAGGCGTCGCTGGCGCATCTGACGCTGCTGCTGATCGACCTCGCGCGCCTGGCGGTCGACGTGGTCGGCGACCTGCGGCGCAGCGGCGAACCGCTGCTGGCCGAGGTGTTCGCGGTGATCGACCGCCGGCACGCCGAGCCGCTGTCCCTGCGCGACGTGGCGGGTGAGCTCGGCATCACGCCGGGGCACCTGACCACCGTGGTGCGGCGCCGCACCGGACGCACGGTGCAGGAGTGGATCGTCGAGCGCCGGATGGCCGAGGCCCGGACGTTGCTCACCGAAACGGATCTGCCGATCGCGGAGGTCGCTGGCCGCGTCGGGATCGGCGACCCGGGCTATTTCAGCAGGCTCTTCCGCCGCACGCACGGCACCTCACCCCGCGCGTGGCGCGGTTCAAACCGCTAGTGCCCCATGTGATCCCATGATGGGCAGGTCGATCGGGGTGATGACGCCCGGCGGCGCCTCGCACAGGAACGGTATGGCGTTGACCGCCGCAACGGCCGTGCTGTCCATCAACACGGTCATCACGTCCTGGCCGGGCTCGCCGAATCGGATCGTCGCGTCGACGCGTGGTTGGCCGTCGATCGCCACGGAAAAACCCTTGGGGTCGGTCCATTTCGGGTCGAGCGCGTCGTCGCTCATCGTCCAGCAGATGGCCAGCTCGACCACCGGACGGCCGCCGCGAAAGCCGCGATAGGTGCGCCGCTGGCCCCCGGCGGTGCCGGCGGCGTAGTCCACCCAGCCCAGATTCAGATCCCGGGTCAGCACCGCGGGCTCGACGAATGCATCCTTGGAGTCGAGCTCGGTGCCCAGCATGGTGGCGATCATGTCCAACGTCTCGAAGTAGCCCAGGCCATATCGTTGCGTCGCGGGGTCGAGGTGCGTCACCGGCTCCCGGGGCGTTTTCCCGAATCCGAGCACCTTCCACACGTCCTGGACGGGATAGGTTGTGCAGTCCAGCGTTTCGACGAGCTTGACGCTGCGGACCGTTCGGCAGGCGCCGGTGAGAAATCCGGCGACGACGTTGATGAAGCCCGGCTCGAACCCCGTTCCCAGGAAGGTCGCACCGCCCTGTCGCGCTGCCTGCTGCAGCGCGGGGAGCTCGGTCGGGTGATGGGTGCCGGTCACGAAATCCCCCGTGGTGACGACGTTGATGCCGGCGCGCAGCATCCCGATCACCAGGTCGTAGTCGATGGCGCGGGGCATGTAGTTGACGCAATCCGGTTTTAGCGCGATCAACGCGTCGACGTCGTCGGTCGCGGCCACGCCGACCGGGGCCTGGCCCGCCAGCTCGCCGGCGTCGCGGCCCACCTTGTCCGAGCCGAAGGCGTGGACACCCACCACCTCGAAGTCGTCACGATCCAGCAGGACGCCGAGGGCGCGAGTGCCGATGTTGCCGGTCGACCATTGGACTACGCGGTACGCCATGGCTCACACCGTATCGATGTCGAGCCAATCCTCGACGTCGAATCGGTCGGCCACCGCGCGGATGGTGGCGCCTCCGTGACCCGGGTAGTGCGCGGGTATCACCGCGGCCTTCGCGCCGACGGCCTCGGTGAAGATCCGGCGGCGGCTCACCGCGGCCGCCGGGCCGTCCACGTCGAAGGCGCAGGCGTCGGCGGGGCGCCGCAGTTGCAGTGGGCTGTGGGTGAGGTCGCCGACGAAGACCGCGGGCCGGCCCGCATCGAGCCACAGCACCGAGGAGCCCGGCGTGTGCCCGGGGGCGGGCCGCAGGCGCAGCGACGGGCTGATCTGGCAGTCGTCCGACCATAGGACGAGCTGGCCCGCCTCGGCGATGGGCGCGACGCTGTCCGCGAACACCAGCCGGTCGCCGGGCTGCCCGCCCGCGGGCCCGTCGGGGGAAAAGTGGCGGTAGTCAGCGGCCGGCACCAGGTATCGGGCGTTGGGGAACGTCGGCACCCAGGCGTCGTCCTCGAGCATCGTGTTCCACCCGACGTGATCGGAGTGAATGTGCGTGTTGATCACGACGTCGACGGCATTGCGGTCCACGGCCGCGGCCGCCAGCGCGGCCAGGAACCCGGTGTTGAGGTGGTCCAGCGGTGGCATGTGCGGGCGCTCGCGATCGTTGCCGACACCGGTGTCCACGACGACGGTCAGCCCGTCGACCTCGATGACCCAGCTCTGGACCGCGATGTGCCACTTGTCTGTCGTGGGGTCGAAGAAGTCGGGCACCAGCAGGTCGGCGTTGTCCCGCCATCCCGATGGCGGCGTCTGCGGGAAACAGTGGGTGCCCAGGTCGAATTGCAGTTCCAGCACGCGCGTCACGCTCGCGTGGCCGAACCGGACCCGGCGCATCTAGGCGTTGGCGCGCAGGTAGCCGTATACGCCGGCGAAGTTGCGGTTCACCTCGTCGGGGATCGGCACGGGACCGCCGAGAGCTCTTGCCCCCCAGACGATTTGGGCGGTCCGCTCGACCAGGGCGGTGATGTGCAGGGCCTTGTCGGGTCGTGGCCCCACGGCCACCAAGCCGTGGTTGGCGATCAGCGCGGCGCCCCGGCCCTCGAGCGCCTTGACCGCGTTGGTGCCGACCTCGGGCGTGCCGGACGCGGCGTAGTCGGCGCAGCGCACCTCCCCGCCGCAGTAGACGGCGAACTCGTCGATGCACGCCGGAATGGGTTGGTGGGCAATGGCGAACATGGTCGCCCACACCGGATGGCTGTGGATGACGCTGCCGATGTCGTCGAAGGCCTGGTAGCACGCCAGGTGCAGCTTCGCCTCCGACGACGGGAACCGGCCGTCGCGCGCGTGCAGCACCTCGCCGTCCGGGTCGATCAGCACCAGGTCGTCCAGCTGCATGTCGCGGTAGTCGACCGACGACGGCGTGATGACGATGTTGCCGTCCGAGCGGCGCGCCGAGATGTTGCCTGCGGTGCCCTCGACCAGGCCGCGGCGCAGCATGTCCTTGGCCGCGTCCAGCACGGCGTCCTCGGGGTTGGTGACGGATTTCATGGGCCCAGCACCTCCGGGTTGACGATATGGGTGGGCGTCTCGCCGCTCAGCAGGGCTTCCAGGTCATCGGCCACCATCAGCGCCTGCCGGGCCTCAGTGTTCCACGTGGCGCCCCCGATGTGGGGCGTCAGCACGACATTGGGCATTGCCGTCAACGGATGATCGGCCGGCAGCCATTCGCCGACGAAGTGGTCCAGGCCCGCGGCGGCCACCTTGCCGCCGCGCAGGGCGTCGACGAGCGCGTCGGTGTCGTGCAGCTGCGCCCGGGCGGTGTTGAGGAAGACGACGCCGTCGCGCATGGCCGCGAACTGCCGCGCGCCGATCATGCCGGCGGTGTCGTCGGTGACGGGCGCGTGCAGGGACACCACGTCGGCCTCGGCGAGCAGTTCGTCCAGGCCGTGACGGGCCTCGTCGTTGTAGGGGTCGTGCGCGATCACCCGCATGCCCAGCCCGGCCAGCCGCCACTGGGTGGCCCGGCCGACGGCGCCGAGGCCCACCAGCCCGGCGGTGCGCCCGGCGATCTCCCAGCCGCGGAACCGCTGATACGGAATGCTGCCGTCGCGAAAGATGTTGCCGCCGCGGACATCCGCATCGGCGGTCAGCAGGTGCCGAGTCACGGCCAGCAGCAGCGCCACCGCCATCTCGGCGACGGCGTCGGCGTTGCGGGCGGGGGTGTTCAGCACCGGGATGCCGGCCGCGGTGGCCCCGTCGATGTCGACGTTGTTCGGGTCGCCCCGGGTGGACGCGATCGCGCGCAGGCCCTGCTCGAACACCGGGCCGCGCACCGAGTCGCCTTCCACCACAACGACATCGGCGGACTCGGCCGCGATCCGCTCGGCCAGTTGCTCGGGGCTGTAGATCCGCAGCGGGGTCTGCTCGATCCAGGGGTCGTACAGCACGTCGGCCAGTTGCCTGAGCTTGTCGAACCCCGGCCCCCGCAGCGGCGCGGTCACCAGGGCACGCGGTCTCGATGTCACAGACGCCAATGCTGGCGTACGGTGACGCCCGTGTCACGTGATGGCGTCACAATCGGCATCGACGTCGGCAGCACCGCCGTCAAGGCGGTGGCCGCCGACGCGGACGGCCGGGTGACGGCGCGGGTGCGCATTCCACACGAGTTGCGGGTGCCGGCGCCCGACCGGCTCGAGCACGACGCCGACGAGGCGTGGCGCCGGGGGCCGGTGGCGGCGCTGGAGCGCCTTGGCCCCGGACCCGAGGTCCGCGCGGTCGCCGTGTCGGCCATGGTGCCCTCGCTGACCGCCGTCGACGCCGCCGGCGCGCCGCTGACCCCCGGCCTGTTGTACGGCGACGGCAGGGGCCGGGTGCCCGGCTCGGACGACAAGCCGCTTCCGGCGCTGGGCGAGGCCGCCGAGTTCCTGCGCTGGACGGCGGCGCAGGCGCCCGGCGCGGCCGGGTACTGGCCCGCGCCCGCGGTGGCCAACCACGCCCTGGCGGGCGAGGCGGTGATGGACGTCGCGACCGCCGCCACCAGCTACCCCCTATTCGACGGGACCGGCTGGGACCCGGCGGCCTGCGCCGACTGCGGCGCGAGCGTCGAGCAGATGCCGCGGGTGGAGACGATCGGCACGGCCGCGGGACAGCTCCCCGGGACGGACGCCGTGCTGGCGATCGGGGCCATCGACGCCCTGTGCGAACAAATCGTGGCCGGCGTCGACCGCGACGGCGACGTGCTGGTGCTGTGTGGCACCACGCTGATCGTGTGGAACACGATCGCCGAGGCGCGGCAGGTGCCCGGCCTGTGGAGCATCCCGCACACCACCCCGGGCAAGAACCAGATCGGCGGCGCCAGCAACGCCGGCGGCCTGTTCCTCGGCTGGGTGGACCGCCTGCTCGGACCGGGTGACCCGGCGACGGCCGATCCGCGGCGGGTGCCGGTGTGGTCGCCCTACATCCGCGGCGAGCGCACGCCGTTTCACGACCCGGATCGCCGGGCCGTGCTCGACGCCCTCGACCTCACCCACGACCCGGCCGCCGTGCGCCGGGCCGCCTACGAGGCGGCGGGCTTCGTGGTGCGTCAGCTCATCGAGCTGGGCGGCGCGCCGGTGGCGCGCATCGTCGCCTGCGGTGGCGGCACCCGGGTCGGGTCATGGATGCAGGCCATCGCCGACGCCACCGGCCGGCCGGTGGAGGTGTCCGCGGTGGCCGAGGGCGCGGCGCTGGGGGCTGCCTTCCTGGGCCGGATGGCGGTCGGCCTGGAGACGTCGATCACCGACGCGGGCCGGTGGGCCCGCACCGAGCGCGTCGTCGAGCCCGATCCCGCCTGGGCGGAGCCGACCGCCGAGCGCTACCAACGATTCCTGGAACTGTCTAGGCTGTGGCAATGACTGACCAGGACCGCAAAGCCACCCGCCGCGAGATCGCCGACGCCCTGTTGAAAGCCCTCGAACGCCGGCACGAAATCGCCGACGTCGTGGTGGAGTCCGAGGACAAGGCGGCGGCGGTGGAGGCGATCGTCCGCCTGCTCGACACGTCTCACCTGGCCGCCGAGGCGGTGATGGGCATGTCGTTCGCCCAACTGACCATCGACTCGCGCCGCAAGATCCTGGCCGAGCTGGAGGACCTCAACAAGCAGCTGAGCTTCACGCTCGGCGAGCGTCCCGCCAGCTCGGGGGAGACCCTCGAGCTTCGGCCGTTCTCCGCCGACGCCGACCGCGACATCTTCGCCGCCCGCACCGAGGACGTCGGCGCCGCCGGCGACGGTTCCGGCGGGCCGGCGGGCAACCTCGACGACGAGATCCGCGCGGCGCTGGGGCGCGTCGGCGACGAGGAGGCCGCGTGGTTCGTGGCGGTCGACTCCGGCGAGAAGGTCGGCATGGTGTTCGGGGAGCTGGTCGGCGGCGAGGTGAACGTGCGGATCTGGATCCACCCGGAGCACCGCAAGAAGGGTTACGGCACCGCCGCGCTGCGCAAGTCGCGCACCGAGATGGCGTGGTGCTTCCCCGCCGTTCCGCTGGTGGTCCGGACGCCGCCGGCCCGGCCCAGCTAGGCCGAGCTCAAGCCAGCGTGGCGGTGACGGAGATGATGTTGCGCAGCTGCGACTCCTCGTCGTCGGGGAAGACGCGGCCGTAGTCGGCGAAGAACTCCCGCCGTGGCCGGGTGCTCACCTGCCAGCCCTTGCCGGCCAGGTAGTCGACGACGTTGCTGCGCTCGCCGTCGAAGAACAGCCCGGACAGGTCGATGTCGCAGCCCAGGTTGGCCCACCGCTGGTTGAATTGCTGCGCGCGTTGGGTCATGGTGCGGCCGGAGTCGCCGTGGTATTCGGTGGCCAGCTTGCTGCCGGGCGCGCTGAGCTCGGTGATGTTGTCGAAGAGCCGGTCCTGGGCGTCGGGCGGAAGGTACATCAGCAAGCCCTCGGCGCTCCACGACGTCGGTTGCGACGCGTCAAATCCGCTGCGGCGCAACGCTTCCGGCCAGTCGTCGCGCAGGTCGACGGCGACGGTGCGCCGGTCCGCGGTCGGGGCGGCGCCCAGGTTGTCCATGGCGGCGGTCTTGAACTCGACGACCTTGGGCTGGTCGACCTCGTAGACCACGCTGCCGGGCGGCCAGGCCAGCCGGTAGGCGCGCACGTCCAGGCCCGCGGCCAGGATCACCGATTGGCGGATGCCGTCGCGGGCGGCGTTGAGGAAGAAATCGTCGAAGAAGCGGGTGCGCACCGCGATCGAGTCGGTCTCGAGCTGCAGGTCGCGTTCCCCGCCGTCGTCGGGGCCCGGGGCCACCTCGCCGTCGATCAGGCGGACGAAGAAGTCCAGGCCGACCGCGCGCACCAGCGGCGCCGCGAACGGGTCGTCGATGATCGCGTCGGTCTCGGTGGTGGCCAGCGCGCGGGCGGCGGCGACCATCGTTGCCGTCGCGCCGACGCTGGAGGCCAGGTCCCAGGTGTCCTGATCGGTTCGCGTCATGGTGCTCCCATTTATTTAGCAAATGCAACGAGCCAAGCGATTCGAACTCTACGCCTCGAAGGGTGTTGGCAGGACCCGTCCCGATCAGCTGTTAGTCTCGTACACGGTTTGACGCGCGGCGCCGTACGTCCTGGCCTGCGGGTGTTAGGCGCGAGACGCAGGACGCAGGAGGAAGAGTGCTTTCGGCTTTCATCTCATCGCTGCGGACAGTCGACCTGAGACGGAAGATCCTCTTCACGCTTGGCATCGTCCTTCTCTATCGGGTCGGCGCCGCATTGCCCTCTCCGGGGGTGAACTACCCCAACGTGCAGCAGTGCATCAAGGAGGCCAGCGGCGGCGAGGCCGGGCAGATCTATTCGCTGATCAACCTGTTCTCCGGTGGCGCGCTGCTCAAGCTCACCGTGTTCGCCGTCGGCGTAATGCCCTACATCACGGCGAGCATCATCGTGCAGCTGCTGACCGTGGTCATCCCCCGCTTCGAGGAATTGCGCAAAGAGGGCCAGTCCGGCCAGGCGAAGATGACCCAGTACACCCGGTACCTGGCGATCGCGCTGGCCATCCTGCAGGCCACCAGCATCGTGGCGCTGGCCGCCAACGGCGGCCTGCTGCAGGGCTGCTCGCTGGACATCATCGCCGACCAGAAAATCTTCACGCTCGTCGTCATCGTGCTGGTGATGACGGCCGGTGCGGCCCTGGTGATGTGGATGGGCGAGCTGGTCACCGAGCGCGGCATCGGCAACGGCATGTCGCTGCTGATCTTCGTGGGCATCGCGGCGCGCATCCCGGCCGAGGGCAAGTCCATCCTGGACAGCCGCGGCGGGGTCATCTTCGCCGCCGTCTGCGGCGCCGCGCTGCTCATCATCGTCGGTGTGGTCTTCGTCGAGCAGGGCCAGCGCCGCATCCCGGTGCAATACGCCAAGCGCATGGTGGGCCGGCGCATGTACGGCGGAACGTCGACGTATTTGCCGCTGAAGGTCAACCAGGCCGGCGTTATTCCGGTCATCTTCGCGTCGTCGCTGATCTACATTCCGCACCTGATCACCCAGCTGATCCGCAGCGGCAGCGGCGGCGTGGGCAACAGTTGGTGGGACAAGTTCGTCGGCAGCTACCTGTCGGACCCGAGCGATCCGGTCTACATCAGCATCTACTTCGGCCTCATCATCTTCTTCACGTACTTCTACGTGTCGATCACGTTCAACCCCGACGAGCGTGCCGACGAGATGAAAAAGTTCGGCGGCTTCATTCCCGGCATCCGGCCGGGCAAGCCGACGGCGGATTATCTGCGTTACGTGCTGAGCAGGATCACCCTTCCGGGCTCGATTTACCTGGGCGCCATTTCCGTACTGCCCAATCTGTTCCTGCAGATCGGCAATGGTGGAGCGGTCCAGAATTTGCCGTTTGGCGGCACTGCGGTTTTGATCATGATTGGTGTCGGTTTGGATACGGTCAAACAAATCGAGAGCCAACTCATGCAGCGCAACTACGAAGGGTTCCTCAAGTGAGAGTGGTTTTGCTGGGACCGCCCGGGGCGGGCAAGGGTACGCAGGCCGAAAAGCTCGCCGAAAAGCTTGGCATCCCGCAAATCTCGACCGGGGAGCTCTTCCGCAACAACATTGAAAACGGGACCAAACTCGGCCTGGAGGCCAAGCGCTATCTCGACGCCGGCGACCTGGTGCCCTCCGAGCTGACCAACCAACTCGTCGACGACCGGCTCGACGACCCGGACGCTGCCAACGGTTTCATCCTGGACGGCTACCCGCGCTCCCTCGAGCAGGCCAAGGCGCTGCACGAGATGCTCGAACGGCGGGGCACCGACATCGACGCCGTGGTCGAATTCCGCGTCTCGCAGGACGAACTGCTGCACCGGCTCAAGGGGCGCGGCCGGGCCGATGACACCGACGACGTCATCCTCAACCGGATGAAGGTCTACCGCGACGAGACGGCGCCGCTGCTGGAGTACTACAGCAGCGAATTGAAGACGGTCGACGCGGTCGGCACGGTGGACGAGGTGTTCGCCCGCGCGCTGCGGGCGCTGGGCAAGTAATCATGAGCGCGCTGGCGCGGCTGCGGAGTCGCAGGGTCGTGCCGCAGCGCAGCCCGGGTGAGCTCGACGCGATGGCGGCGGCCGGCGCGGTGGTCGCCGCCGCGCTGCGGGCGGTCCACGCGGCCGCGGTCGAGGGGGCGTCCACCCTCAGCCTCGATGAGATCGCCGAGTCGGTGATCCGCGAGGCCGGGGCGGTTCCGTCGTTCCTGGGCTATCACGGCTACCCGGCGTCGATCTGCGCCTCCGTCAACGACCGCGTGGTGCACGGCATCCCGTCCGCCGCCGAAGTACTGGCGCCCGGCGACCTGGTGTCCATCGACTGCGGCGCGGTGCTGGACGGCTGGCACGGCGACGCCGCCATTACCTTCGGGGTCGGGAGGCTGGATGGGGCCGACGAAGCGCTGTGCGACGCGACCCGGGAATCGCTGCAGGCCGGCATCGCGGCGATGGTGGTCGGCAACCGGCTGACCGACGTGGCGCACGCCATCGAAATGGGCACCCGCGCCGCCGCGGCCCGCTACGGGCTCCCGTTCGGGATCGTGGAGGGCTACGGCGGCCACGGCATCGGCCGGCAAATGCATATGGACCCTTTCCTGCCCAACGAGGGCTCGCCCGGGCGGGGGCCCCTGCTGGCCCCGGGCTCGGTGCTCGCGATCGAACCCATGCTGACGCTGGGAACCAGCAAAACAAGGGTGCTCGACGACGAATGGACCGTCACGACCGCCGACGGGTCGCGCGCGGCGCATTGGGAGCACACCGTCGCGGTCACCGAAACCGGCCCGCGGATCTTGACCCTCGCATGAACTCGCCCCGATCGCGATCGCGGCGAAGCCGGGCGCGGCGGGTCGGGGCGCATTGAACCCAGCGCCTGCTCCACTCGTTTCTGAGGGCAGGAGGTGATCGAGTGGCTCGTGTGGCCGGCACTCGGGGGGCGTCCGGGGCTGCTGCCGAGGCCGCTCTGATGAAGGCGCTCTACGACGAACACGCCGCGGTCTTGTGGCGCTACGCGCTCCGGTTGACGGGGGACGCCAGCCAGGCCGAGGACGTCGTCCAGGAGACGCTGTTGCGGGCCTGGCAACATCCGGAGGTCATCGGCGACACCGAGAGGTCGGCGCGGGCGTGGCTGTTCACCGTGGCGCGCAACATGATCATCGACGACCGACGCAGCGCCAGGTACCGCAACGTCGTCGGTTCGCTGGACGAATCGGGGGCGCCCGAGCAATCGACGCCGGACGAGGTGAACGCGGCGCTGGACCGGCTGCTGATAGCCGAGGCCATGACGCAGTTGTCCGCCGAGCACCGGGCGGTGATCGAGCGGTCCTACTACCGCGGCTGGACAACCGCGCAGATTGCTACCGACCTCGAGATCGCTGAAGGAACCGTGAAGTCGCGACTACACTATGCCGTGCGGGCGTTGCGGCTCACTCTGCAGGAACTTGGAGTCACGCGATGACCATCCAGACGGTCGTCGGCTCCGAATGCTTGATGGGTGACAGGAGAAGGACGAGATGAGGACGCCGCTACGGGGCATCGGCCCGCCGGGTGACAACCCGTTTGACAAAGAGGTGTTGACCGTGGAAGACGATCACCGCTACGCGATGTGGGATGCCGCATACGTGTTGGGGTCGCTGTCGGCTTCCGACCGCCGCGAGTTCGAGGCGCACATGGCCGGCTGCCCGGCATGCCGGGAGGCCGTCGCCGATCTGAGCGGCGTGCCGGCCCTGCTGTCCCAGCTCGACGCCGAACAGGTGGCTGCGATGAACGAGTCCGGCCGCACCGTCACGGCGGCGCCGGAGATCTCGCCGGAGCTGTTGCCCTCGTTGCTCGCAACGGTGCGCTGGCGCCGGCGCCGCGCCCGGGTGGCGACGTGGGTGGCGTCGTCGGCCGCGGCCGCGGTGCTGGGGATCGGCGTGCTGGTCGGGGTGCAGGGGAACTCGGCGCCCGCGCAGCAGGTGGCCGGCTCCTCGCAGCCGATGGCGCAGATCGGCACCACCCTGTTGGCCTCCACGGTGCAGCTGTCCAGCCAACATTGGGGGACGTCGATCAACCTGAAGTGTGTCTGCCTGGCTCCGCTGAACGCACACCACGACACGCTGGCGATGGTCGTCGTGGGTCGCGACGGCAGCCAAACCCGGTTGGCGACGTGGGTGGCCGAACCCGGTCACACCGCCACGCCCGCGGGCAGCATCTCGACGCCGGTCGACCAGATCGCTGCCGTGCAAGTGGTTTCCGCTGACAGCGGGCAGGTTCTGCTGCAGCGTTCGCTGTAACCCGTCTGTAAAAACCGACGCGCGGTGAACTCAAGTTCGCCGCGCGTCGTGTTACAGGCATGCCCAGGAAGCAGCGAGTGGTCGACCACATCGTCGAGCGGCTCGCCTCGGTCGGCGTCGACCACATCTTCGGTGTCGACGGCGCCAACATCGAGGACCTCTACGACGCCGCGCACTTCCGCAGCGACATCACCGCCGTGCTGGCCAAGCACGAATTCTCCGCCGCCGCCATGGCCGACGGCTACAGCCGCAGCGGGGCCGGGCTGGGCTCCGGCCTGGGCGTCGTCGCAGCGACGTCGGGCGGCGGGGCGCTGAATCTTGTTGCCGCCCTTGGTGAGTCGCTGACAAGCCGGGTCCCGGTGCTGGCCCTTGTCGGTCAAGCCCCGACCGCCCTGGACGGCCGCGGCAGCTTTCAGGACACCAGCGGCGAGAACGGCTCGCTGAACGCGCTGGCGTTGTTTTCCGCGGTGTCGGTGTCGTGCGAGCGGGTGCTGCACCCCGCCGACGCCGCACCGGCCTTGACGCGGGCGATCGCCGCTGCGCGGACCGGCGGCCCCGCGGTGCTGTTGTTGCCCAAGGACATTCAGCAGGGCAGCGTCGTTTGCGGGCAGAACGGCTGGCCCACCGAGGAGCTGCGGCCGATCGGCAACCCGCATCCGATCGTCGGGCTGCTGCGCGACGCGAACGGCCCGGTCACCATCATCGTCGGCGAGCAGGTCGCCCGCGACAACGCCCGCGCCGAGCTGGAGGCCCTGCGCGCGGTGCTGCGGGCGCGGGTGGCGACCGTGCCCGATGCCAAGGACGTCGCCGGCACACCGGGTCTCGGGTCGTCGTCCGCGCTGGGGGTGACCGGAGTCATGGGCCACCCCGGCGTGGTTGAAGCGGTGGCCGGCAGCGCCGTGTGCCTGGTGGTCGGCACGCGCCTGTCGGTCACCGCGCGCACCGGGCTCGACGACGCCCTCGCTGCGGTGCGGACGGTCTCGATCGGCTCGGCGCCGCCGTACGTTCCGTGCACGCACGTCCACACCGACGACCTGCGCGGTTCGCTGCGCATGTTGACCCAGGCGCTGTCCGGGGCGGGACGGCCGCCGAGGGTGCGGGTGCCCGACGCGGTGCGGCACACCGAATTGTCCCCGCCGCCGTGCGCCGGGCCCGGGGTGCGCTACCGGGATGCGATGACGGTGCTGGATCGCTGCCTGCCCGACGGCGCGGACATCGTCGTGGATGCCGGCAACACCGGCGCGGCGGCGATCCACTATCTGCCGGCCCGCCGGGACGGCAGGTTCGCGGTCGCGCTGGGCATGGGCGGCATGGGCTACAGCTTCGGCGCCGGCATCGGCATGGCATTCGGCCGCGCCAACAGCGGGCGGCCCCCCGGGCGCACCGTGGTGGTGGCCGGGGACGGGGCATTCTTCATGCACGGCATGGAGGTGCACACCGCGTTGCAGTACCGGCTGCCGGTGACGTTCGTGGTCTTCAACAACAACGCCCACGCCATGTGCGTGACCCGCGAGCAGCTCTTCTACGACGACCTGTACAGCTACAACCGATTTCGGTCCAGCCGGCTGGGCGCCGGGCTGGCGGCGATGTTCCCGGGGCTGACGGCCGTCGACGTCGACGACCTCGATCACCTGGCTGCCTGGATGCGCGCGGTGCTGGCCACCGACGGGCCCGCCGTGGTCAGCGTCGAATGCGCGGCCGACGAGATGCCGCCGTTCGCACCGTTCTTGACGTCAATCGCAAAGGAGAACCGGACCGATGTCGCTGCCAGCGCTCGATGACATCCCCACGCCCCTCGACGGTGTGACCCGCATCGAAACCAGTCCCCGGGAAAAGGCCACCCCGATCATCATGGACATGATGCGCTCGGTCTACCCGCACGACCAGGTCTTCGGGGAGTACTGCACCGTCAACGATTACGTCGACTGCCCGCCGGACGAGTTGTTCGAGTACATGTCCGACACCCGCAGCCTCGAGGAGTGGACTTACAGCCTGCGCGGTTTCACCCCCACCGACGAACCCGGCCTGTGGCTGGCCTACGACCGGCTCGGCTCGGAGACCAAGATCTACACGCGGACCGTCGCCAACGAACAGGCCCGCACCGTCGACTACCACTGCGCGTGGGACCAGGGCAAGCACCTGTGGATGATCTACCTGATGCGGGTCGTCGACGCGCAGACGGTCCTGGACAAGCCGGGTTCCGTTGTGCTGTGGACGAATTGCCATCACCCGTTCTACGACGAAAACCCGTACCCGGAGACCGCGCCGCCGCAGCGCCCGGTGTGGGTGGGCGATTTCTGGGACATGTTTGGCGCCGGCCACCTGCTGGAGCTGAAGAACCTCAAGGCCATCGCCGAGTACCGGCACCGCAACGGGCTGCCGGTGACCCCGAAGTGGATGAGGTGAACCATGACCAAGCCGAGCGTGAGCCTGATCGACCTCTCGACCTATCTGCCCGGTGAGCCGATCGGCGCCGAGTATTACGCGCAATTCGCCGAATCCGACGACCTGCGCGACAATCTCATGTTCCGCGCCCCGAAGTTTCGCCATCACGTCGCGCCGGGGGAAAGCTCGATCGACATGATCGAGCAGGCGGTGGCCGGCCTGATCGAGCGGCACGGTCCCGACGTCGTCGAGGGCGCCGACGTGCTGATCACCCACACCCAGGTGCCGGACATGGCGTTCTACGGGCAGGGGGGCGGCATCGCGCACCGGTTGGGCATGCGACCGTCCTGGGTGCTCGACCTGAACAACGGCGGCTGCGCGGCATTCGTGTTGGCGCTCAACGTGGCCCGCAAGCTGCTGTCGTCGGGCGAGGGGCACACCGCGCTGATCGCGATCGCGCAGAACGCCGCCGGGCAGTTCTTCGACCAGCCGACGATCCGCCGCAAGGCGCAGTCGGCGGTGCCCGGGGACGGGGCGGCGGCGGCCCTGGTCGCCGTGGGCGACCAGTCGCCGATCCTGGACGTCGAGTGCCGCACCTACGGCGAATACGCCGGCGAGATGACGCTGTCGTTCGACCCGCCCCGCAAGTGGTGGCAGGCCGGCCCCGGCGAGGGCTCGATCGGCTTCACCGAGAGCAAGATCACCAAGGTGCTGGCCCGCGGCAACCGGCAGGTGCCCGAGGTGGCGCTGGCGGTCTGTGATCGAATCGGCCTGTCCGCCAAGGACATCGACCTTTTGGTCACCAACCAGCCCAACCGGGCGTTCCTGCGCAACTGGCGCGAGGCCCTCGAGCTGCCGCCCGAACGCCACCGCGACACCTTCGATCAGTGCGGCAACCTGTTCGGCGCCGGCATCCCGGTCAACCTCGACCACGCGATCTCCGACGGTCAGCTCCAGGCGGGCGACGTGGTGCTGATGGCTGCCTTCGCCCACGCCGGTGACTTCGCCGGCGCGGCGGCGGTGCGCTGGGGCGGACGGGGCTGATGCAACCCGTCCGCAGCCCCTTCGCCGACGACATCGATGAGGCGTTCCCCACCGCGATCGACCCGCTTGCGTTGTCGCTCAACGAGAATCCGTTCCCGCCGTTGCCGGCGGTGCGCTCGGCGTTGATCCGTTCGATCTACGCGGTCAACCGGTATCCGGAGTTCCTGCCCGACCGGCTGCGCGGGCTGATCGCGGGCCACGCCGGCCTGCCCGCCGAGCAGGTGGTGCTCGGCGCCGGCGCGACGGGCGTGGCGTTGCAGGCCCTGCACGCGCTGACCGCCCCGGGGGACACGGTCGCGATGGCGTCGCCGACCTTCGACGGTTATCCGATCATCGCCCGGATGGCCCGGTTGCACCCGCTGCTCGTCCCCCTCGACGCCGACGGCCACAACGACCTCGACGGGCTGGCCGACGCCGCCGCCGACGCCCGGGTGGTGGTGCTGTGCCGACCGCACAACCCGACCGGCACGCTGGAGAGCGCGGACGAGGTGGCGCGGTTTTTGCGCCGGGTGCCGCGCGATACCGTCGTGCTGCTCGACGAGGCCTACATCGAGTTCGCCGCGCCCGAGCACCGCATCGACGTCGCGGCGCTGCTCGCGCGTTTTCCCAACGTCGTGGTGGTCCGGACGTTCTCCAAGGCCTACGGCCTGGCCGGGCTGCGCATCGGCTACGGCCTCGCGTCGCCCGAGCTGGCCGCCACCCTGTGGTCCCAGCAGTTGCCGTTCGGCATCGCGCTCACCAGCCTGCTTGCGGTCGCGGCGTCTTACGACGCCGAAGACCAACTGCTGCAACGGATCCAGTCGATCAACGCCGAGCGCCGCTATCTGCGGATGCGGCTGAGCGCGTTGGACATCTACACCACGGACGCCCACGCGAACTTCATGTACCTGCCATCGAGGGGTAGGCAGTGGCATGAGGTGTTCGCGGACAGCGGGCTGCGTGTCCGCCACTACCCGGACGGCGGCGCGCGGATCACCGTGGGCAACCGCGCGTCGACCCTGGCGGTGCTGTCGGCAATAGGAAAGGTCCCGATTCGGTCCCAGATGCGGTAAGAAAGGGCGTGGCCGCATCGAGCCCGAAACGCGATCCGATCGCCGCGGCGCGGGCCAACTGGGAGCGCGCCGGGTGGGGCGACGTGTCGGAGGGCATGGTCGCCGTCACCTCGGTGATGCGCGCGCACCAGATCCTGCTGGCCCGCGTCGAGACCGCGCTGCGCCCCTATGACCTGAGCTTCTCCCGCTACGAGTTGCTGCGGCTGCTGGCGTTCAGCCGGACGGGGGCGCTGCCGATCACCAAGGCGTCCGATCGCCTGCAGGTGCACGTGACCAGCGTGACCCACGCCATCCGCCGGCTGGAGGCCGACGGGCTGGTGCAGCGGGTGCCGCACCCCACCGACGGGCGCACGACGCTGGTGGCCATCACCGATCTTGGCCGCTCCACCGTCGAGGACGCCACCGTCACGCTCAACGAGCAGGTGTTCGCCGACATCGGAATGGAGGCCACCGAGGCGGCGGCGCTGGTGTCATCCATCGAAACGTTGCGCCGCAACGCGGGCGACTTCTGAACACCGGGAGAAAGGCAGGACCGTGGACCCACTAGTTGCTCACCAGCGCGCACAGGAGGCGTTTGCCGGCGTCCTCGCCCACGTCAGCCCCGATCGATACCGCGGCCGAACACCCTGCTCGGAGTGGACGATTCGTGACCTGATCGAGCACGTCATCGGCGGCAACGAGCGCGTCGCGATATTCGCGGGCCGCGCCGATAAGCCGCCCGCACGTCCCGACGACATCGTGGCGGCGCACCGGGCGTCCGCCGCTGCCGCGCAGGAGGTCTTCGCGGCCCCGGACGGGATGACCACCACGTTCAAGCTGCCGTTCGGGGAGGTCCCAGGACAGATGTTTATCGGGATGCGCACCAGCGACGTGCTGACCCACGCCTGGGATCTGGCGACCGCCACCGGCCAGTCCACCGATCTCGATCCGGAGCTGGCAGCCGAGGAACTCGAAGCGGTGCGCGCTTTCGTGGGCCCGCAATTCCGCGGGCCGGACAAGCCGTTCGCCGCTGAGCGGCCGTGCCCGCACGGCCGCGCGCCGGCCGATCAGCTGGCCGCGTTCCTCGGGCGAAACGTGCAGTGACGCAGGGCTTCCGGCCCCGCCTTGAATTAACTCGAGCGCAGCATCTCGATGACGGCGCTGAAGTCCTTGTCCGCGTGGGAGGCATCGGACTTGAGGAAGTCAGCGTAGATCTCCGCGGCGTGCGTGCCCAGCGGCGCGGCCGAACCGGTGGACGTGACGGCGTCCATCGCCAGGCCCAAGTCCTTGTTCATCAGCGCGGTCGCGAAACCGGGCTTGAAGTCGTTGTTGGCCGGCGAGGTCGGGACCGGGCCTGGCACCGGGCAGTTGGTGTGCACCGCCCAGCAGTTGCCCGTCGCGCCGGTGATCACGTCGAACAGCGATTGGGCGGACAGCCCGAGCTTCTCGGCCAGCACGAACGCCTCGCCGACGGCGATCTGCTGCACGGCCAGCACCATGTTGTTGCACACCTTGGCGGCCTGGCCCGCGCCGGCCGCACCGCAGTGAATGACCTTGCCCGCCATGGGTTCCAGCACCGGGCGGGCGCGCTGCACCGCGGAGTCGTCGCCGCCCACCATGAACGCCAGCGTCCCGGCGACGGCGCCCTTCACCCCGCCGGAGACCGGCGCGTCCAGCTGCGCAATCCCGTGCCCCTCGGCCAGCGCGTGCACCTCGCGGGCGTCGCTTACGGAGATCGTGGAGCTGTCGATGAACAGCGCGCCCGCCCGCGCGGCGGGCAGGATGTCGGCGTAGCAGCGCTTCACGATGTCGCCGTTGGGCAGCATGGTGATCACCACGTCCGCGTCGGCCACCGCGTCGGCGGCGCTGTCGAACGCCTCGACGCCCGTGGCGACCGCGGCCTCCAGCGCCGCCGGCACGGGATCGAATCCGTGCACGGTGTGACCGGCGGTGACCAGGTTCGCCGACATCGGGCCGCCCATGTGGCCCAATCCCAGGAACGCAATCCGGGTCATCTGTGAGCCTTTCTACGCGCTTGCCCTGAATCGGGCGGCCTCGGCGCGGCCGATGACCACCCGCATGATCTCGTTGGTGCCTTCCAGGATGCGATGCACCCGCAGGTCGCGGACGATCTTCTCCAGACCGTACTCGCGCAGATAGCCGTAGCCGCCGTGCAGTTGCAGGGCCTTGTCGGCCACCTCGAAGCAGGTGTCGGTGACGTAGCGCTTGGCCATCGCGCACAGCTCGACCTTGTCCGGGTCGTCGTCGTCCAACGCGCTTGCGGCCCGCCACAACATCATTCGCGAGGTCTCCAGCCCGGTGGCCATGTCGGCCAGGGTGAACCGGACGGTCGGCTCGTCGAGCAGGGAGTTGCCGAACGCGTGGCGCTCCCGCACGTAGGCGCCGGCCTTGTCGAAGGCGGCCTGCGCGCCGCCCAGGGAGCAGGCCGCGATGTTGAGCCGACCGCCGTTGAGGCCGTTCATCGCGATGCCGAAGCCGGCGCCCTCGCCGTCCGCGCCGCCCAGCATCGCGTCGGCGGGCACCCGCACGCCCTCCAGAATCACCTGCGCGGTGGGCTGGGCGTGCCAGCCCATCTTCTCCTCGTGCGCGCCGAAACTCAGCCCGGGAGCACCCTTTTCGACGATGAAGGCGGAGATGCCGCGCGGTCCCTCGCCGCCGGTCCTGGCCATCACCACATACACGTCCGAGGCCCCCGCGCCGGAGATGAACTGCTTGACCCCGTCGAGCACATAATCGCCGCCCTGTTTGACGGCGCGGGTGCTCAGCGCGCTGGCGTCGGAGCCGGCGCCAGGCTCGGTGAGGCAGTAGCTGGCGATGGAGTCCATGGGCGCCAGCCGCGGGATCCATTCCTTGCGTTGCTCGTCGGTGCCGAAGCTGTCGATCATCCACGCGCACATGTTGTGAATCGACAAAAACGCGGCGACGGTCGGACATGCGATCGCCAGCTGCTCGAAGATGCGGACCCCGTCGAGCCGGCGCAGCCCGCTGCCCCCGACGTCCTCGCGGCAGTAGATGGCCGCCATGCCGAGTTCGGCGGCCTCGCGCAGCACGTCGGTCGGAAAGTGCTTGGTGGCGTCCCATTCCAGCACGTGCGGGGCGATTCGCTTGGCGGCGAACGCGGCCGCCGTCTCGGTGATGACCCGCTCGTCGTCGTTCAGGGTGAACATGTCGCGGGTCTAATTCATTGTCGGGATGACGAATTCGGCGCCATCCTTGATGCCGGACGGCCAGCGGGACGTGACGGTCTTGACCTTGGTGTAGAACTGGATCGACGCCGGCCCGTGCTGGTTCAGGTCGCCGAAGCCGGAACGCTTCCAGCCGCCGAAGGTGTGGTAGGCCACCGGGACCGGGATCGGCACGTTGACGCCGACCATGCCCACCTGCACCCGGGACACGAAGTCGCGGGCGGTGTCGCCGTCGCGGGTGAAGACCGCCACGCCGTTGCCGTACTCGTGCTCCGAGGGCAGCCGCAGGGCCTCCTCGTAGTCATGCGCACGAACGATGCACAGCACCGGCCCGAAGATCTCGTCGGTGTAGATCGACATGTCGGGAGTGACGTGGTCGAAAAGGGTTGGGCCGATGAAGAATCCGCCCTCGAGGTTGGCGTCTCCGAACGTCAGGTCGTCGCTGGTCCGCTCGCGCCCATCGATCACCAGCTCGGCGCCGGCGGCGACGCCCTGGCCGATGTAGTCGCGCACCCGCGCCAGCGCGGCCTCGGTGACCAGCGGGCCGTAGTCGGCCTTGGGGTCCAGGCTGTGCCCCACGCGCAGGTTGTTGATCCGCTCGATCAGCCTGGCGCGCAACCGATCCGCGGTCTGCTCGCCGACCGGCACGGCGACGCTGATCGCCATGCAGCGTTCGCCGGCGCTGCCGTACCCGGCGCCGATCAGCGCGTCGACGGCCTGGTCGAGGTCGGCGTCGGGCATCACGATCATGTGGTTCTTGGCGCCGCCGAAGCACTGCGACCGCTTGTCGTTGGCCGCGGCCGTGGAGTAGATGTAGTGCGCGATGTCGGAGCTGCCGACAAAACCGACGGCCTTGATGTCGGGGTGGTGCAGGATCGCGTCGACGGCCTCCTTGTCGCCGTGCACCACCTGGAACACGCCCGGCGGCAGGCCCGCCTCCAAGAACAGCTCGGCCAGGCGCACCGGGACCGACGGGTCACGCTCACTGGGCTTGAGCACGAACGCGTTTCCGCACGCCAACGCCGGCCCGGCCTTCCATAGCGGGATCATCGCCGGGAAGTTGAACGGCGTGATGCCGGCGACCACGCCCAAGGGCTGGCGCAACGAGTAGACGTCGATGCCCGGGCCGGCGCCCTCGCTGTAGTCACCCTTGAGCAGGTGCGGGATCCCGATGCAGAACTCGATGACCTCGATGCCGCGCTGGATGTCGCCCTTCGAGTCAGCCACCGTCTTGCCGTGCTCCATGGACAGCAGCTCGGCGAGCTCGTCGCTGTTGGAATTGACCAGCTCGATGAAGCGCATCATCACCCGCGCGCGTCGCTGCGGATTCCATGCGGCCCAATCCTTTTGGGCCTCGACGGCCGAGGCCACCGCCGCGTCGACGTCGGCCTTGCCGGCCATCGGAACCTTCGCCTGCACCTGGCCGGTGCTGGGGTTGAAGACGTCGGCGGTGCGGTCGGACTGGCCGGCGGTGCGCTTCCCGTCGATGAAGTGCGGGATCTGTGTGGTCATGGTGCCCTCGAGTCGTCGTTACGCAGCGAATACTTGCATATCCTAGTAACTTGGCTCGGGCGTTGGCAAGGCGCGCCTCACACCGGATAGTTTCCGGCCTCCAGGTCCTCGAGCAGGCTCGGATGCATGGGCCGCCAGCCGAATCTCTCCTGGGTCAACGCGCTCGAGGCCGGCTGGTCCAGGGCGAATATGGCGCCGAGGGGTCCGAAATGCTCGGCGGGTACCGACTCCGCGGGAAGGCCGAGCTGGCGTCCGATGGCCTCGGCCAGCGCGCGCATCGGGTCGCCCTCGTCGCCGACGGCGTGCGCCACCGTCCCGGGATCGGCCTGTTCGAGGACAAGGCGGAAGAGCAGGGCGGCGTCGACGACGTGCACGGCCGGCCAGCGTTGGGTGCCGTCGCCGACGTACCCGGACACACCGGTCCCCCGGGCGGCCGCGACGAGCAGCGAGGCGAACCCGCAGGGGCCGCCCGCCCGGTGGACGGAGCGGGGGAGGCGGACCACCGCCGACCGGACGTCATTGCGGGCCAGCTCCAGGGCCGCCTGGGCGTTCCGGCCGCGCCCGCCGACGAGTCCGTCGGTCGGCACCGAGTCGCGCTCGGTGGCGACGCGGCCGGCGACGGGCGGCGTGCCCGAGGCCATGACGAACGGCTTGCCGCTCCCGGCGAGTGCGGCGCCGAATGTCTCGACCGCGGCAGCCTCCTGGGCGATCGCTATCTCGAAGTCGTCGAAGTGCAGGAAGGCGAGGTGGACGACCCCGTCGGACTCCTTGGCGCCGACGCGCAGGCTCTCGGGGTCGTCGAGGTCGCCGCGCAGCACGTCGGCCCCCATCGCGGTGGCGACCCGGGCCGACGCGTCGGAGCGGGCCAGCGCCAGGACCTCGTGGCCCGCCCCGATGAGCTCGGGAACGACGGCCGAGCCGACCCCGCCGGTGGCACCCGTGACGAATACGCGCATGAGACACTCCTCAAGTGATGGGACTGAAGTCTCATCACGCTACCACGGTGATGGGACAAAGGTCTCATCGCCTACCATGGCGGCATGCCCCGATGGGAACCCGATGCGCGTGCGCGCCTGGTCGAGGCCGCGCTGCACCTTTTCTCCGAGCAGGGCTACGACCGAACCACCGTCGCCGAGATCGCCGATCGGGCCGGCCTGACCAAGAGCACCTTCTTCCGGTATTTCCCCGACAAGCGGGAGGTGCTGGCGGCCGGTCAGGAGGCGTTGTCGCAACTGCTGACCGAGGGAATCGCCTCGGCGCCCGCGGACGCCACGCCGCTTACCGCGGTCGCCGCCGGGCTGGAGCGTGCTGCCGGGGCGATGACCCCGCGCAACCGCGAGCTTGCTCCCCGGGTGAAGGCCGTCATCGCCTCCAGCGCCGAACTGCAGGAGCGCGATGCGCTCAAACAGGTCGGCCTCGCCGCGGCCATGGCGAACGCGCTGCGAGCGCGCGGCGTGCCGGATCGCGCTGCCGCCCTGGCCGCCGAGCTGGGTGGGCTCGCGTTCAAAGAGGCGTTTGCCGAATGGATTACGTCAGACGGTGACCGGAGCTTGGGCGAATTGGCCCGCGCGGCCCTGGACGACCTGCGCACCGCGGCGGCCGAAATCCGCTGAAGCGACCCCGGGCCGATTAGCCTTTAGCCCGTATGCGCACCATCGAGGCCGACTACCTGGTAGTCGGCGCGGGCGCCATGGGGATGGCGTTCATCGACACGCTGGTCACCGAAACCGAGGCACGCGTGGTGCTGGTGGACCGCCACCATCAGCCCGGCGGGCACTGGACCATGGCCTACCCGTTCGTGCGGCTGCATCAGCCGTCGGCGTTCTACGGCGTCAACTCGCTACCCCTGGGCAGCGACGCGATCGACCAAGTCGGCTGGAACCAAGGGCTTTACGAGTTGGCGACCGCGGGTGAGGTGTGCGCCTACTACGACCACGTCATGCGCCAGCGGTTCCTGCCCACCGGGCAGGTGGCTTACTTCCCGATGAGCGAATACTCCGGTGATCGCCGGTTTAGGACGCTGGCCGGGACCGAGTACGCCGTCGACGTGACGCGCCGCGTCGTCGACGCGACCTACATGCGCGTCATGGTGCCCTCGATGCGCCCGCCGCCCTACCGGGTGGCGCCGGGCGTCGACTGCGTCGCGCCCAACGAGCTGCCCCGGCTGGCCGCCCGCCCCCGTTACGTCATCGTGGGGGCCGGCAAGACCGGCATCGACGCGTGCCTCTGGCTGCTGGGCCAGGGCATCGCGCCGGATCGCCTGACGTGGATCGTGCCGCGCGACTCGTGGTTGCTCGATCGCGCGACGCTGCAGCCGGGATCGCTGTTCGCCGACAAGATCAAGACCGCCGTCACCGCGCAGCTGCGGGCGATCCGGGACGCGGCGTCGGTCGACGACCTGTTCGTCCGCCTCGAGGAAGCCGGCGCGCTGCTGCGGATCGACCCGACGATCCGCCCGACCATGTACCGCTGCGCAACCGTCACCCACGCCGAGTTGGAGCAGCTGCGGCGCATCACCGACGTGGTGCGCATGGGCCACCTGCTGCGCGCCGACGCCGGCGAGGCGGTCCTCGAGGGTGGCGCCGTGCCGACGGACCCCTCGGCGCTGTACGTCGACTGCACCGCCGACGGCGCCGAGACACGGCCCGCCACACCGATTTTCGATGGCGCCGGCATCACGCTGCAGAGCGTGCGCGGATGCCAGCAGGTGTTCAGCGCCGCGCTCGTCGCCCACGTCGAAGCCGCCTACCCCGACGACGCGGTGAAGAACGAGCTGTGCGACCCACTGCCGCATCCCGACACCGACCTCGACTGGCTGCGCATCACGCGGGCCTACTACCGCAATCAGCTGCGCTGGCTCGAGGACCCGGAGTTGACCGCCTGGCTGGCCGCGGCGCGCCTGGACGTCTTCGGGCGCCTGGTGGGCGACTCACTGGCGCCCGCCTCGGCGAAGCCGCGGGTGCGGGAGAGGGTCTTGGGCATGGCCAAGTCGGCCCTGGCGGCCGCCGCCGCGAAACTGGACGAGCTGATGGCCTCGGAAGCCGACGTGCCCGCGTGTAACCCGGTCCGATATTGAATCGGTGAAGGAGGACCGTGGCGGCGCAAAACGACCCCCAGAAACCGCTAGTCTCGCGACCGCTGCGCGCGGTGCCCGACAGTGGTTATGAAAGCTATCCCGACTGGGAAGCGGTGTACTCCGACAACGCGTCCTGGGTGTACCGCACGCTGTTCGCGCGGGTGGGTAACCGCGCCGACGCCGAGGACCTCACCGCCGAGGTCTTTCTGGCCGCGCTGCGGCCACTGCGCCTGACCGCGACCGTCGGCGAGGTGCGCGCCTACCTGCGGGCCACGGCCAGGACGGTGCTGGCCGCACACTGGCGGGAGACCATGGGCCGGGAGATAACCTCGATCGACGACATCGAACAACCCCCCGAGAGCGAGGAAGCGATCAGCACCGCGCCCCAGCGCGTCGCGCGGGTTCTCGACGGACTGCCGGACCGGTATCGCCAGATTCTCGAAATTCGCTTCCTGCAAGGAAATTCGATCAAGGAGTCCGCGGCCGAGCTTGGGATCAGCGTCGCCAACGCCAAGGTGCTGCAGCACCGCGCCCTGCGGCTGGCGGCACAGGTCAACGATGGAGGGCAACGATGAACGCGCGAGGGCTGCGGCGCTATGTCGATGACCTGTTGCGGGGTCGCCGGCCGAAGCCGTTTGCGCCCGACGACTTCGAGGCCGCGCAGATCCGCACGGCCATCGACCTGCGGGCGGCGGGGACCGCGGACGCCGAGCCGCGCCAGGAGTTCCTCGCCGATCTGCACCGGCGCCTCGCGGAGCAGATGGACGGCGCGCCGGCACCGGCGGCGCCCAAGCAGAGCGCGACGCGCCGACAGGTCATCGTGGGCACGTCGGCCGCCGCGGCCGCCGCGGCCGCCGCGGTTTCCATCGATCGCGCCCTGATTGGCAGCCCCACGCAGGGCCCGGCGGTCGCGGGTGAGCTGACGCCCAACGACGGGACGTGGCAGCGCGTCGCGTCGAGCGCAGACGTGCCCGACGGCGTCATGCATCCGTTCGACCTCGGTTCGGTCGCCGGGTTCGTCCACCGCGTCGACGGCAAACCCCAGGCCATCTCCGGCGTCTGCACCCATCAGGGATGCAAGCTATGGTTCGACGCACAGAACGACGCGCTGCAATGCCCCTGCCACACCACGTCGTTCTCGCCCACCGGGCAGGTGCGCACCCACCAGCTGCCGATCGCGCCAAAGCCCTTGCCCGCGCTGCAGGTTCGCGAGGTCGACGGCGTGATCGAGGTGTTCGCCCCGCCGCGCCGCGACGTGTAACCCGCCGCCATATCTCTTGGCATGAACATCGCCAAGCTTCGAAAACATGTGGTCGCGGCGTCGGCCGTCGGTGTGTTGCTGGCCGGCTGCTCGTCGTCGCCGCCCACCGCGCAGCCGCCGTCGGTGACCTTCGGATCGAATGCCAGCGGCACGCCCGGGATGCCGGGCATGAGCGGGATGCCCTCGGCGCCGGGTCCGCAGCCGGGCGCCGCGTCCGCGACGGGGTCGCCGGCCGCGGCCGCCGGCGATGCGGTCACCATCGACAACTTCGCCTTCGCGCCGGCCACGCTGACCGTCAAGGCCGGCAGCACCGTCACCTGGACCAACAAGGACGAGGAACCGCACACGGTCGCCGCCGCCGACGGGTCGTTCAAGTCGCCCGGAATGGGCACCGGCGCCACCTTTTCGCACACCTTTCCCACCGCGGGGAAGTTCGACTACGTCTGCTCGATTCACCCGATGATGCACGGCACCGTGGTGGTGACGGGATGAACGATCCGAACACGATGACCCGCCGGCAGCTGATCCGGCACTCGGCGTGGTTCGGCGCGGCGGTCGGTTTCGCCGTCGTCGGGGGCGAGGTCATCTCGCACGTCGCCGGGACGGCTTCGGCCTCGCACACCGGCGCCCGGCCCACGCTGCGCTTCGCCCAGGTGAGCGACAGCCACATCGGTTTTTCCGGCCCGCCCAACCCGGACGTCGCCGGCACCTTCGGCCACGCGATCGACCAGATCAACGGCCTCGGCTACGCACCGGACTTCGTCATCCACACCGGCGACCTCACCCACCTGTCGACCCCCGAGCAGTTCGACCAGGTCAAGCAGATGCTCACCAAAGTGCAGACGCCACACGTCTTCACGGTGCCCGGCGAGCACGATTCTGTCGACGACGCGGGACAGAAGTACCGCAGCGTCTTCGGCGCCGGGACGCGGGGCGACGGGTGGTACAGCTTCGACATCGCGGGTGTCCACGTGATCGCGTTGGTGAACACCTTGAACCTCAAGAAGCTCGGGCACTTGGGTGTCGACCAGCTGGAGTTCGTCGAGAAGGACGTCGCGGGCTTGTCCAGCGATACACCCATCATCGTGTTCAGCCACATCCCGCTGTTCGCGATGTACCCGGACTGGGGCTGGGGCACGGACGACGCCACCCAGGCCCTGAGCTACCTGAGCCGGTTCTCGTCGGTGACATGCCTCAACGGCCATGTGCACCAACTGTTTTCCAAGACGGAAGGCAACGTGACGTTCTACAGCGGGACGACGACCGCCTACCCGTTGCCCCATCCCGGCGACGGGCCGGCGCCCAAGCCGATCACGCTGCCGGCGGGCAAGCTGCACGATGCCCTGGGGATCCGCGAGGTCAACTACACCAAGGGCCAGGCCGCCCTCGCACTGAAAGAGACCAAGCTGCAATGAGAATCTTCCTCCGGCTCGCGCTGGCCGCGTCCCTGGCCGTCAGCGCCTTCAGCCACGCCTACCTGTACGTCCATGGCTACCAGCACATTCCGATGATCGGCACCAGCTTCCTGATCCAGGCCAGCGTTTCGTTCTCGCTGGCCCTGCTGGTCGCGGCCGGCGGGCCCTGGTGGCTGGAATGGTCCGCCGCCGGGTTGGCCGGCGGCTCCCTGGTCGCCTTCGCGCTGTCGAGAACCGTTGGGCTCTTCGGCTTTACCGAGCACGGCTGGGACCCGGCGCCGCACGCGGTACTCACCGTCGTCGCCGAGGCGCTGTGCGTGCTGCTGTGGGCGGCCACCGTGGTCGGGTCGCTACGGTCAAGACGCAACGTCGGTGGGCGCATTCCAACGGTGGAGGCCAGCACCGCTCCGGTTTAGCCTCAGGCGTCGAAGGTCATGGTGCCGGTGCCGCCCGGGCTGTAGGAGAGGTAGATCGGATCCTGGAGGAAGGGCGCGATCCCGGTGTTGAATGTGCCCCCCAGCAAGCTTGATACGACGGGCGTCTGTTGCGCCCCGACCGTCGTCGTGTACAGCAACTTCGTCCCATCGGGGGTGTAGACGGAAATGGAGGTTCCCGCCGGCAGGTATCCGCCGGAATTCGGGGGGCCGAGATTGTCTGGCACGTACCCGTAGAGGCCGCCCGAATCGATGAACGCGCCGGAAGTCTGTTGGAGGGCACCGTTATTGATGCGTATGTCCAGTGTGGTCGAGGGGGCTCCGGTAACGGAGGCGATGGCGGGTAACGGGTTTGCACCGAACTGCATCACGCCCTTGGGTTCATCGATCAGCAGACCCTGACCGAAACTGCCGGGCAACGCCGTCACGGGGCTGGTGCCGACTGGTCCGCCAGAATTGACCCCGACGCCCAAGATGGCTGGTACTTGCGAAGTTGGCACTGGGTTTGTAAAGAAAAAGGCGATGGTTTGGGTCGCCGAGGTGACCACGGCGACGGTGGTCGGTTGGGTGACGATTCCGTTCCCGAAATTCACCGTGGTCGTATAGGTGTTGTAGTTCACCGTCAACGTATTGCCGGGCTCGCCGTATACGACGCTACCGCTACCGGTGGGCGCGCCAAGGGTTGCCGTATTGACGTCTTGGGGCGGGAGAATGAGACCCTTCGACCCGGTGTCGACGATGACGGACGCCGTCGGTCCACCGCCCACCGAGAGATTGGCGATGATGTCGTTGTTTTGCACCGAGATGGGAACCGTTGCCAGGCCGGGAGCGCCGGTGGCCCCGGGCGCGCCGAACAAGCTGCCACTGCCGCCGGCGCCGCCGAGCGCGGCGGGGCCGCCGGTCCCGCCGTTGCCGCCGTTTCCGAGGAGCAGGCCGGCGGGCCCGCCGGCGCCACCGGGCGCTCCGGTGGCGGTGCTATTGCCGCCGTTGCCGCCGTTGCCGGCCAAGATCCCGCCCGGGCCGCCCGGGGTGCCCACCCCTTGCGCGTTCGTTACGCCGTTGGCGCCGTTGCCGATCAGCGGGCGCCCGAAAAGCGTGTTGGTCGGAGCGTTGATCAGCCCCAGCACGTCTTGTTGGAGCGTCTCCAGCGGCGAGGCGTTGGCCGCCTCGGTGGCCGCGTAGGCCGCCGCCCCCGCGTTGAGGGTCTGCACCAACTGCGTGTGAAAGGCCGCGGCTTGGCCGCTGAGCGCCTGATACGCCGAGCCGTAGGAAGAAAACATCGCCGCGATGGCCGTCGACACCTCGTCGCCGGCCGCCGCAAGCAGGCCCGTCGTGGGCGCCGACGCCGCTGCGTGGGCCGCGCTGATCGCCGACTCGATGCTCGCCAAACTTGTTGTCGCATCAGACATTACGTCCGGAACCGCCAACACAAATGACATCCGACCCCTCCAGCTACGGCACGTGAAGCGGTCGCGGCCCGACTACAGCGACAAGCGAATGATAACGACTCCGGGTGGCGGAAGCGCTTGTTTTCAGTGCCGAATTACGAGGCGGCGGGTCCCATTTCGCGTAACCGCTTGACCGTGAGTCGCGCGGCCTGCGTCGAAATGGCCGGGGAGAGGCGGTCCAGGTACCAAAATGCCTTCCACCACGCCGGCACGATGATGATCGCGTGATTGCGCGATACGGCCCGAAGGACGCGATCGGCGAACTTCTCGGGAGCCATGGGCCGCATCGGCTCCCAAAACTTGAGCAGGGCCTCGTCGCTGGCGCCGGTCTTGGTCATCCGCCCGTAGGTGCCGCCGGTGAGGATCGGGGTCCGGATGGCGCCGGGGCACAGGACCGACACCTTGACGCCATGGCGTTCGGCCTCCACCCGCAGCGCGCGCGAGATCGCGACGACGGCGTGCTTGGCGGCGGTGTAGCTCACCGCGCCGGGCGAGGGGAGCAGGCCGGCCATCGAGGCCGTGTTCACGATGTGGCCCGAGCGCTGGCGGATCATGATCGGGTACACCACCTGGACGCCGTGGATCACGCCGTGCAGGTTCACGTCGAGGACGTCGTTCCAGTCGTCGAGGGTGTACGAGTCGACCTCGCCGCCCACCCCGATGCCGGCGTTGTTGAACAGGTAGTCGATGCGCCCGGATTGCTCCGCCGTCGCGCCGACGGCGCGTTCGAACGCCGGGTAGTCGCGCACATCGAGCTCGATCGCGTGGGCCTTGCCGGCGCCGCTGCCGAGGCGCTGCGCCAGCGCCTGCGCCGCCTCGAGTTGGCGATCGGCGATCCAGACCTCGGCGCCCCCGTCGGCCAACTTGGTGGCCAGCGCGGCGCCGATGCCCGACGCGCCGCCCGTGACGAATGCGACCTTCCCGGTGAAGCTCACGCGTTGTCGAGTTGCTCGCGCAGACCGGCAACGAAGCTTTGCGTCTCCTCCCAGGTGGGCAGGAGGCCGGCGGCACGCACCTCCTCGAAGCTGGGCGCCACCGCGTCGCGGTCGGAGAGCGTGAGTGCGACGCCGTCGATCGCCGGCCAGTCGATCGCCAGGCTCGGATCCATGGCAGAGATGGTGTGCTCGCGCTGTGGGTCGTACTCCGACGAGCACAGGTACATGATCGTCGAATTGTCTTGCAGCGCAAGGAACCCGTGCCCGAGGCCCTCGGAGATGTAGATCGTCCGGCGGTCCTGGTCGTCGAGCAGGACCGAGTCCCATTGCCCGAACGTGGGTGACCCGACGCGGACGTCGACGACGACGTCGAAGACCGAACCGGACACGCAGGTCACGTATTTCGCCTGGCTCGGTGGCACCTGTGCGAAGTGCACGCCGCGCAGCACGCCGGCCGACGACACCGAGCAGTTGGCCTGCCGGACGTTCAGGCGGTGGCCGGCGAACTCGGTGAACGCGCGGTCGGTGAGCCATTCGAAGAACAGGCCCCGCGAATCGCCGTGGATGGTCGGGGTGATCTCCCAGGCTCCGGGGATCTTTAGCTCACGCACCGGCATGTCACTGACCCCGTTCTTCGTAGCGGCCCTCGGTGGCCTCCTTGAGCGGACGCCACCACGACTCGTTCGCGCGATACCACTCGATGGTGGCGTGCAGGCCCTCCTCAAAGTTGGCATGCTTTGGCGTCCAACCCAATTCGTTGTACAGCGTCGTCGGGTCGATCGCATACCGCAGGTCGTGGCCGACGCGGTCGGTGACATGGTCGAAGTCGTCGGGATCGCGTCCCAGTGCCTGCAGGATCGCGCGCATCACCGTCAGGTTGTCGCGCTCGCCCTCGGCGGCGATGAGGTAGGTCCGGCCGTTCTCACCCTTTTCCAGGATTCGCCGGACCGCGCTGTTGTGGTCATCGACGTGGATCCAGTCCCGAACGTTGGCGCCCGCGCCGTACAGCTTGGGGCGGCGCCCGGTGAGCACGTTGGTGATCTGGCGGGGGATGAACTTTTCGACGTGCTGATACGGCCCGTAGTTGTTCGAGCAGTTGGAGATCGTCGCGCGCACGCCGTAGGACCGCACCCAGGCCCGGACCAGCAGGTCGCTGGCGGCCTTCGTCGCCGAGTACGGGCTCGACGGGTTGTAGGGCGTCGACTCCGTGAACCGGCTGGGCTCGTCGAGCTCCAGATCGCCGTAGACCTCGTCGGTGGAGACATGGTGCAGCCGGACATCGTGGCGCCGCACCGCCTGCAGGATCGCGAAGGTCCCGACCACGTTGGTCTGCAGGGTCGTCCACGGGTCGTCCAGGGAGTTGTCGACGTGGGTCTCGGCGGCGAAGTGCACGACGGCGTCGGACTCGGCGACCAGCGCGGCGACCAGCGCGGCATCGGCGATGTCGCCCTTCACCACCGTAATGGCGTCCTCGACGTCGGCCAGCGACTCGCGCCGCCCGGCATAGGTGAAGGCGTCGAGCACCGTCACGGAGTCCTCGGGATGCTCCCGCACCGTGCTGTGCACGAAATTCGCGCCGATGAAGCCGGCTCCGCCGGTGACCAGCAATCGCATGGTCACACACCCTAACCGAGCCGGATGATCAGTTTGGGGCAGTTAGTCCTAATGGCCCCGCCAGCTCGCGCAGCGCCGACAGCAGCGCGTCGTCGTCCGCCGTCCCCAGCACCTGGACCGCCACGTGGTCCGCGCCGGCTTCGCAATGTTCATTGAGGCGCCGCGCAATGTCCTCCGGGGTGCCATGAGCCACCACCGCGTCGATCAGCTTGTCGCTGCCGGGGCTGCGGACGTCGTCCTGGGTGAACCCCAGGCGCTGCAAGTTGGTCACGTAGTTGCTCAGCGCCAGGTAGCGCTCGGCGGTCTTTCGGCCGATCGCGCGCGCTTCCTCGGGGTCGGTGGACAGCACCACCTTGTGCTCCGGCGCCAGGAACACCGACCCGCCCACCTGCTCGCGCGCCTTGGCGGTGTGTTCGGGCGTGGTCAGGTACGGGTGGGCTCCGGCGGCGCGTTCGGCCGCCAGCCGCAGCACCCGCGGTCCCAGCGCCGCGAGCACCCGCCGGCTGGTGGGCACCATCGCGGCGTCGAGGGCGTCGAGGTAGCTGACCAGCGCGTCGTAGGGCTTGACGTACTCGCCGGTGTGCTCGCGGTGGCCCACTCCGATGCCGAGCAGGAACCGGCCCGGGTGGGCGCCCTCGATGCGGGCGAACGAGTCGGCGACCTCGGGTGCCGGCGACGACCAGATGTTGACGATGCCGGTCGCCAGCTGCAGCGAGCTCGTCCGGGCCAGGGCCGGCTCGACCCAGGCGAGTTCCGCGTCGGGCGAGCCGCCGACCCACACGGCGCCGTATCCGAGCGCCTCGATCCCGGCGGCCAGGTCGGGCGAGATCGAGCGGGTGGCCAGAAATACGCCGAACCGCCCCAGGTCGGGTTTCAGTGCTACTGCCTCGCTCATCCAGATCCCCCTCGCGTCGGTCACTTCAGTCCGAGCGGCCCCGCCAATTCGGCCAGCGCCGAGACCAGGTTTTCATCCTTGGTGAGGACCTGCACGGGCACGTGGTCGGCGCCCGCGTCGAGGTGCTCTTTGAGCCGCGCGGCGATCTGCTCCGGCGTGCCGTAGGCCACCACCGAGTCGACCAGCCGGTCGCTGCCCGGGCGGGTGACTTCCTGCTCGGAGAAGCCCAGCCGCTTCCAGCTGTTGCGGTAGTTGGCCAGGTTGAAGTAGATGTCGAGCGCCTTGCGCCCGACGGCGCGGGCCTCTTCCGCGTCCGTGGTCAGCACCACCTTGTGTTCGGGCGCCAGGAACGCCGACGGGCCGATCAGCTCGCGGGCCTGCGCGGTGTGCTCCGGGGTGGTCAGGTACGGGTGCGCGCCGGCGGTGCGTTCGGCCGACAGCCTCAGCACCCGGGGACCCAGGGCCGCCACCACCCGCCGGTCGGCGGGCACGCCGTGCTCGTCGAGCTGCTCGAGATAGTTGACCAGGGCGTCGTAGGGCTTCTGGTACTCGCTGATGGCCTCGCGGTGCCCGACGCCGATGCCCAGCAGGAACCGGCCCGGGTAGGCCGCCTCGATGCGGTGGAACGACTCGGCCACCGGCCCCGCGGCCGCCGTCCAGATGTTGACGATGCCGGTGGCCACCTGCAACGTCGTCGTGGCCTCGAGCAGGGGCTCAACCCAGGCCAGCTCGGCCGGCGGGGAACCGCCCACCCAGACGGCCCCGTAACCCAGGGATTCGATTTCTTTGGCTTGCTGGGGCGTCACGCCGCGTCCGAATGATCCGAACCGGCCGAGGTTGGGTTTGGTCATGGTCGTTCCCAACCGGCCGGGTGATGCGGCTATTCCGGGAGATCCGGATCCGTGGCCGGCGGTGCCTCCAGCGGCAGCAGCACGATGAAGCGGGTATCGCCCGGCACGGATTCCACTCGCAGGTCCCCCCGATGGTTCTTGACGACGATGTTGAACGCCAGGTCCAGACCCAGGCCGGTGCCTTCCCCGAACGGTTTGGTGGTGAAGAACGGTTCGAAGATGTGCTCGCGCACGTCCTCGGGCACCCCTGGGCCGGTGTCGCAGATCTCGACGCGGACCATGTTCTCGCCCTCTCGGCAGGTGCGGACGGTCAGCGTGCCGCCCTGCTCGCGCATCGCGGCGAGCGCGTTGTCGATGATGTTGGTCCACACCTGGTTGAGATCGCCTGGGTAGCAAGGGATTTCGGGAAGTGACTGGTCGAAATCCTTCACCAGGGTGATCACCGGATTTTTACCGGCCTCCCGGCCAGCGTCCTTGGTCAACCGGTCGGCGAACATCACCAGCGTGCTGCGCAGCAGTTCGTGGATGTTGGCCACCTGGAACGGGGCGCGGTCAAGTTGCGAATACTGCTTGGCGTCGGCGACCAACGCCGAAATCCGTTTGCTCGCTTCCAGAATCTGGTTCATCAGCAGCTCGCTCTCGATGGTGTAGTTGATCCACCGGATCGCCTCCTCCAACGATGTCGACGCGAGTTCCTCGCTGACCGTGGAAATCCGCTCCAGCCAGTCGGTGTCGACGCCGCCTTCGACGAAGGTCGGCGCGATGTCCCAGCCGCCCTCGACACCGTGCTCTTCCAGCCAGTCGCCGACGGCGTCCTCGCGGTCAGCGGTTTCCATCGCGCTCAGGTTTTCCGTAGCCGACTTGGCGACCTGCTCGGCCACCCCTTGCTGGAGGTGGACCAGGGCGCTGAGGGCCTCGGGGCTGACGGTGCCGTCGGCGAGCATGGCCAGCTTGCCCCGCATGCCGGCGACCCGGCCGCGCAGGTCGGCCGCCGCCCGGGCGATGGCCGCCGCGGGGTTGTTCAGCTGATGGGTCAGCCCGGCCGAAAGCCGGCCCAGCGCGAGCAGCTTCTCCCGGTTGTCGATGATCCGCCGGGTCCGGTCGGTGCCGACGGCGATGCCGTCGAGCAGGTGGACGGCCATCGGGAACTGGTCCTTCATGAACTGGGCGAACACCGGGGCGTCCATCACGAAGAATCGCGACGGCTTGGTCACGTGCACCGAGGCGTCGTAGCTCTTCTGCTTCCCGCCGGTGAACGCCCGCCAGGCGCCGCAGTAGACGCCGCGCTGCGAGGTGCGGTTGGTTTCGATGTCCTGGCCGCCGGAGAGCTTGGACATCGTCAACTCGCCCTCGATGAGGACGTAGAAGCAGGTCGCCGGCTCGCCCTCGACGCAGATCGGGCCCGGTTCGTAGTTCTCGATGTGCCCAGCTGCGCACAACACCGCCAGCTGCTCGTCGGTGAGCGCCTCGAACAGGAACAGGCTGC
Organism: Mycobacterium sp. IEC1808; assembly: GCF_002101935.1. Lineage (NCBI taxonomy): Bacteria > Bacillati > Actinomycetota > Actinomycetes > Mycobacteriales > Mycobacteriaceae > Mycobacterium > Mycobacterium sp. IEC1808. The sequence goes on from NZ_LQPV01000002.1 coordinate 47,099, forward strand.
GCAGCTCGTCGGGCTCGCACGGCGTCTTGGCGGTCATGGCCCCTCCTAGCTCTCGGCCAGGTAGCGGTGCACCAGCATGACGGCCATCGATCCCTCCCCGACCGCGGCCGCGACGCGCTTGGCCGACTCGGCCCGCACGTCACCGGTGGCGAAGACGCCCGGCACGCTGGTCTCCAGGTGGTGCGGCGGCCGGTCCAGCGTCCAGCCGCACACGTTGCGCAGGTCCGGTCCGGTGAGGATGAATCCGTGGTCGTCGCGGGCGACCACCCCGTCCAGCCACTCGGTGCGCGGCGCCGCCCCGATGAAGATGAACATCCGGGCGCAGGTGACGTCCTCGGTGTCCCCGGTCTGGTTGTCGACCAGGATCAGCCGCTGCAGGTGGTCCTCCCCGACGGCGCGGCGCACCTCGGTGCACGTGCGCACCGAGATGTTGGGCCGCTGCTCGAGCTGCTGGATCAGGTAGTACGACATCGAGGCCTCGAGCGACGGGCCGCGCACCACGATGGTCACCGACTTGGCCTCGCGGGACAGGTACATCGCGGCCTGCCCGGCGGAGTTGGCCCCGCCGACGACGTAGACCTCCTCGCCCGCGCACTCGGACGCGATGGAGACGGCCGCCCCGTAGTAGACGCCGCGGCCGGTGAGCTCGCTGCAGCCCTCGGCGGGCAGCTGGCGATAGGCGACGCCGGTGGCCAGGATGACCGCGTGCGCGTCGATGGAGCCGCCGTCGGCGAACCGCACGGTGCGCTTCGGGCCGTTCACCTCGAGCGCCGTCGCGGTGCGGGCGGTGATGAGCTCGGCGCCGAACTTCTCGGCCTGTCGGCGCGCGCGCTCGGCCAGCTGGCCGCCCGATACGCCGTCGGGGAAGCCAAGGTAGTTCTCGATGCGTGAGCTCTGGCCCGCCTGCCCGCCCGTCGCGGTGCGTTCGATCAGCACCGTGCGCAGCCCCTCCGACGCGCCGTAGACGGCGGCGGCCAGGCCCGCCGGCCCGCCGCCGATGACGATCAGGTCGTAGAACTCCTGCGACGGCGTCGTGGTCAGGCCCAGGGTGTCGGCCAGCTCGGCGTCGGTCGGTTCGACCAGGGTGTCGCCGCGCTCGGTGACCACGACCGGAAGCCGCAGGCGATCCGCGCCGGCGGCCTTGAGCAGCCGCTCGCCGTCGGGATCGTCGGCCATGAACCACGAGTAGTGCAGCCCGTTGCGGGCCAGGAAGTCGCGCACCTGCCAGGACCGCTCCGACCAGCGGTGCCCGATCACCTTGGTGTGCGGGATGGGGTGTTCCGGCGCCGCGCGCCAGGCGTCCAGCAGCCCGTCGATGACGGGGTAGAACTTCTCCTGCGGCGGGTCCCACGGTTTGAGCAGATAGTGGTCGAGGTCGACGACGTTGATCGCGTCGATGGCGGCGTGCGTGTCGGCGTAGGCGGTGAGCAGCACCCGCCGCGCCGCCGGGTAGAGGTCCATCGCCTGTTCGAGGAATTCGATGCCGCTCATCTGCGGCATCCGGTAGTCGGCGATCAGCACCGCGACGGTCTCGCCCCGCAGCTTGAGCTCCTTGAGCGTCTCCAGGGCGTCGGGGCCCGATTCGGTGCGCACGATCCGGTGCCGGTCGCCGTAGTGGCGGCGCAGGTCGCGCGCGACCGCGCGGGAGACGGAGGGGTCGTCGTCGACGGTCAGGAGGACGGGTTTGCGGGGCTCTGCTGTAACGCCTGCGGGGCTGCTCATCGCCGTTAAGTATGCCCTCGTCAGGCCCGGTCCGGCAGGTCGTGAAGGCGCGGCCGATTTCTCCGACAGCGATTTTGGGTGGGGCCCATTACCAGGTACCATTGACCAACGGTGCGATTTCCGCGCCGACTTTTTGTGTGCCCAGTCCCTAGGAATTTCCTGTCACCGGCTCACGTTCGAAGTCGGTGTATATCTCGCGCCGAAGCGGGCGCTACAGCGAACGAAACGAATGACGAGGATTTCTGACAAGTATGGCCAAGAAGGACGGCGCCATCGAGGTCGAGGGCCGCGTGGTCGAGCCCCTGCCCAATGCGATGTTCCGCATTGAGCTGGAGAACGGCCACAAGGTGCTCGCCCACATCAGCGGCAAGATGCGGCAGCACTACATCCGCATCCTGCCCGAGGACCGGGTGGTGGTGGAGTTGTCTCCCTACGACCTGTCCCGGGGCCGCATCGTGTACCGGTACAAGTAACCAACGAACGACGAGAACAGGATCGAAAAGCCGTGAAGGTCAACCCCAGCGTGAAGCCGATTTGCGACAAGTGCAGGGTGATCCGTCGGCATGGGCGGGTCATGGTGATCTGCTCGGATCCGCGCCACAAGCAGCGGCAGGGCTAGCGGCGATCGCAAGCGCGGCGTAGCCGTGCGCAGCGGGTCGCCGCAATGTACTTAGTCCCACCGCAGCCTCAAACAACTAAATGATGACCTTCCAGCACCACTGGGCGGCTCGCATCTTTAGAGATGGGCCAGCTCACCCACGTCCGGACGGAGGCCGGACCCCGATGACATCGGGAACGGGCTGGGATCAGACCTCCGCATGAGATAAGAGGAAACGCCACCTATGGCTCGACTAGTAGGCGTCGATCTCCCGCGCGACAAGCGGATGGAGATCGCGCTGACGTACATCTTCGGCGTCGGCCGCACCCGCGCCAACGAAATCCTGGCCGCCACCGGCATCGACAAGGACCTGCGCACCCGGGACCTCACCGATGACCAGGTGACCCAGCTGCGTGACTACATCGAGGCCAACCTCAAGGTGGAGGGTGACCTGCGCCGCGAGGTGCAGGCCGACATCCGCCGCAAGATCGAGATCGGCTGCTACCAGGGCCTGCGGCACCGCCGCGGCCTGCCGGTGCGCGGCCAGCGCACCAAGACCAACGCGCGCACCCGCAAGGGCCCCAAGCGCACCATCGCAGGCAAGAAGAAGGCCAGGTAGAACCCGATGCCACCAGCTAAAAAAGCGCAGGGAAGCTCCGCTAAGAAGGGGCAGAAGACCCGTCGCCGGGAAAAGAAGAACGTCCCGCACGGCGCCGCGCACATCAAGAGCACGTTCAACAACACGATCGTGACGATCACCGACCCGCAGGGCAACGTCATCGCCTGGGCGTCGTCGGGTCACGTCGGCTTCAAGGGCTCGCGGAAATCGACACCGTTCGCCGCGCAGTTGGCCGCCGAGAACGCGGCGCGCAAGGCGCAGGAGCACGGCGTGCGCAAGGTCGACGTGTTCGTGAAGGGCCCGGGCTCGGGCCGGGAGACCGCGATCCGGTCGCTGCAGGCCGCCGGCCTCGAGGTCGGCGCGATCTCCGACGTCACCCCGCAGCCGCACAACGGCGTCCGGCCACCGAAGCGACGGAGGGTTTAAGCAATGGCTCGTTACACCGGACCCATTACCCGCAAATCGCGCCGGCTGCGCACCGACCTCGTCGGTGGCGACCAGGCCTTCGAGAAGCGTCCCTACCCGCCCGGCCAGCACGGCCGCGCGCGGATCAAGGAGAGCGAGTACCTGCTGCAGCTGCAGGAGAAGCAGAAGGCCCGCTTCACCTACGGCGTGATGGAGAAGCAGTTCCGCCGCTACTACGAAGAGGCCGTGCGGCAGCCCGGCAAGACCGGTGAGGAACTGCTGCGCATCCTCGAGAGCCGGCTGGACAACGTCGTCTACCGCGCCGGGCTGGCGCGCACCCGACGGATGGCCCGCCAGCTCGTCACCCACGGCCACTTCTCGGTCAACGGCGTGCGCGTCGACGTCCCCAGCTACCGGGTGTCGCAGTACGACATCATCGAGGTGCGGGACAAGTCGCTGAACACGGTGCCGTTCCAGATCGCGCGGGAGACCGCGGGCGACCGCCCGATCCCGAGCTGGCTGCAGGTGGTGGGGGAGCGCCAGCGCATCCTCGTCCACCAGCTGCCCGAGCGCGCGCAGATCGATGTGCCGCTGACCGAGCAGCTGATCGTCGAGTACTACTCGAAGTAAAGACCCCCTGCACTGAACCCGGTGCAGGTCTTAGCGGCATCAAATAGCGGGTGCCGAGAAGGAGAAGAAGAAACACCATGCTGATCTCACAGCGACCCACCCTGTCCGAGGAAGTCGTCACCGACACCCGGTCCCAGTTCGTCATCGAACCGCTGGAGCCCGGATTCGGTTACACCCTGGGCAATTCGCTGCGGCGCACGCTGCTGTCGTCGATCCCCGGCGCGGCCGTCACCAGCATTCGCATCGACGGCGTGCTGCACGAGTTCACCACCGTGCCCGGCGTCAAGGAAGACGTCACCGACATCATCCTGAACCTCAAGGGCCTGGTCGTGTCCTCGGAGGAGGACGAGCCGGTCACCATGTACCTGCGCAAGCAGGGCCCGGGCGAGGTCACCGCGGGTGACATCGTGCCGCCCGCCGGCGTGACCGTGCACAACCCTGCCATGCACATCGCGACCCTGAACGACAAGGGCAAGCTCGAGGTCGAGCTCGTCGTCGAGCGCGGTCGCGGCTACGTCCCGGCGGTGCAGAACCGTGCCTCGGGTGCCGAAATCGGCCGCATCCCGGTCGATTCCATCTACTCGCCGGTGCTCAAGGTCACCTACAAGGTGGACGCCACCCGCGTCGAGCAGCGCACCGACTTCGACAAGCTGATCCTGGACGTGGAGACCAAGAGCTCGATCACCCCGCGCGATGCGCTGGCGTCGGCCGGTAAGACGCTGGTCGAATTGTTCGGTCTGGCACGCGAACTCAACGTCGAGGCCGAGGGCATCGAGATCGGGCCGTCGCCGGCCGAGGCCGACCACATCGCGTCGTTCGCGCTGCCGATCGACGACCTGGACCTGACCGTGCGGTCCTACAACTGCCTCAAGCGCGAGGGTGTGCACACCGTCGGCGAGCTGGTCAGCCGCACCGAGTCCGACCTGCTCGACATCCGCAACTTCGGTCAGAAGTCCATCGACGAGGTGAAGGTCAAGCTGCACCAGCTGGGCCTGTCGCTCAAGGACAGCCCGGCCACCTTCGACCCGTCGGAGGTCGCGGGTTACGACGTCGCCACCGGCACCTGGTCCACCGAGGCCGCCTACGACGACCAGGACTACGCGGAAACCGAACAGCTGTAACGGCCGTCCGGTGACGATGCGGCCGTGCAGCGGCCGCTGAGGAACCGGACACCTGCAACACCGCCGTCCCGGCCCTACCTGATACGGGGGCCGGCCCCGAATAGGAGATAGTCGCAATGCCCAAGCCCACCAAGGGCCCTCGCCTCGGCGGGTCGTCCTCGCACCAGAAGGCCCTGCTGGCCAACCTGGCCACGTCGCTGTTCGAGCACGGCCGGATCAAGACGACCGAGCCCAAGGCTCGGGCGCTGCGACCCTATGCGGAGAAGCTGATCACGCACGCCAAAAAGGGCACGCTGCACAACCGTCGCGAGGTTCTCAAGAAGATCCGCGACAAGGACGTGGTGCACGCCCTGTTCGCGGAGATCGGGCCGTTCTACGCCGACCGCAACGGCGGCTACACGCGCATCATCAAGGTGGAGGCGCGCAAGGGCGACAACGCCCCGATGGCCGTGATCGAGCTGGTCCGGGAGAAGACGGTGACGTCGGAGGCCGACCGCGCGCGCCGGGTGAAGGCGTCGAAGAAGGCGGCACCGGTGGCGGCAGCGGCGGCGCCGCAGGCCGCGGTCGAGCCCGAGGCGGCGGAGGGTCCGACGGCCGACGACGCCGTCGAGCCGGCCGAGACCACGGAGGCCGCGGAGGCCGCGGAGGCCACCGAGGCCGAGGCTGCCGCCGAGGAAAAGCATGACGAGGCCGTGGCCGCGCGGGCCGAGGCCGAGAAGGCCGAAGAGGCCGACGAGGCTGACGAGAGTTAGCGCGGACCTCCGTCTGCGGCTTGACATCGCCTACGACGGAACGGAATTCGCCGGCTGGGCGGCCCAGGCCGGACAGCGGACCGTCGCCGGCGTCCTCGATGAGGCGCTGACGACGGTCTTCCGCGTTCCGGTGCGGCTACGCGCGGCGGGGCGGACCGACACCGGGGTCCACGCCACCGGGCAGGTCGCCCACGTCGACGTGCCCGCCGACGCGCTGCCGAACGCCTACCCACGCTCGCCGCGCGCCGGTGAACCGGAGTTCCTGCCGCTGCTACGCCGGCTCGGCCGGTTCCTGCCAACTGACGTGCGGGTGCTCGAAATCGCCCGCGCCCCAGAGGGTTTCGACGCGCGGTTCTCCGCGCTGCGCCGCCACTATGAGTACCGGCTGTCGACGGCGCCCTACGGCGTGCAGCCACAACTGGCGCGCTACGTCACCGCGTGGCCGCGCGACCTGGACATCGACGCGATGGCCGCGGCGTCGCGAGACCTGGTGGGGCTCCACGACTTTGCCGCGTTCTGCCGGCAGCGGGAGGGGGCGACCACCATCCGTGACTTGCAGCGGCTGGACTGGTCGCGCGACGGCGACCTGATCACCGCGCACGTCAGTGCCGACGCGTTCTGCTGGTCGATGGTGCGCTCGCTGGTCGGGGCGCTGCTGGCCGTCGGGGAGCACCGCCGCCCCACCTCGTGGTGCCGCGACTTGCTGTCCGCCACCGACCGGTCCAGCGACTTCGCCGCCGCCCCGGCGCACGGCTTGACGATGACCGGCGTCGATTACCCGCCCGATGGCGAACTTGCCGCCCGGATCCTGATCACGCGGGATTTGCGCACACCCGGCTAAACGCGGCTCGCGACGAAACTCGCGGCCTGGTTGGTCAACGTGGGCACGTAGCCCAGGTGCGCGCTCCACTTGTTGCCGTTGGAGCAGATCGGGTCGCCGGTGTTGCACAGGTCGATGGTCTTGCCGTCGAAATCCGGTGTCAGGGCGCTCATCAGCCCGCCCGCCCGGGCCGACGGGTTCCCGAACAGCGCGACGGCGGCGACGTGGTTGGCGGCGGCGGCCGGCAGCGGCTGGCGGAAACCGAACCCGGGAAGCGGTGCGGCGGTGACGATGTCCACGACGGCCGCGCCCTGGGAGTACCCGCCCAGCACGATCTTGGTGTTGGGGCAGTTGTTGGCCATCTGCTGGACGTGGTTGCTGGCGTCGTTCGCGCCGTCCGTGGCGGCCAGAAAGTCCTTGTTTGCCGGGTAGTTAACCCCGTACGAGCCAACGCTTTTGCGGGTGTCCTGGCGCAGCGACGAGACGAAGGCCTGGCCCACCTTGCCGACACCCGGCGGCTCGTCGGTGCCCCGGGCGAACACCACCTCGACGTCGGGGCACGACGCCGAGGCCATCGGCAACAGCTTAGGGACGACGAAAACCGCGACCGCCGCAAGGAATGCGACGGTCAGCCCCAAGCGGATAAGCCTCACACGACGAGGCTACGGGCCCAAAATCAAGCCCCGATAACGATTTAGACAAGGGGCGCTTGAGGATTCGGCGTATCCGGGGTGTTAGGAACCACGGGCGCGTTCGGCGCGGGAACGTTTCCGGGGACCGACGGGCCCGAGCCTGGGGTCTGCGGTCCGTAGCCCGGTGTCTGCGGGCCGTAGCCGGGGACCTGCGGGTAGGACCCGGCCATCAGTTTGGACGCGACGAAAGACGCGGCCTGCGTGGTGTACAGCGGGACGTAGCCTTCGGTGTGCCCGCTCCACTCGTTGCCCGGGCCCGCGTGGCAGATCGGGTCCTCGGGGTTGCACAGGTCGATCGCCTTGGACCCGAGCAGCGCGCTCTGGCTCGGCAGCGTTCCGCCGGCCCGGTCGGCCACGTCGCCGAAGGTGGCGACGGCCACGACGTTCTTGGCGTACTCCGGCGGCAGCGAGTTGCCCCAGTTGATGCCGCCGATCGGGACGCCGGCGACGATGTCCATCACCGACGCGCCCTGCGAGTAGCCGCCCAGCACGATCTTGACGTTCGGGCACTTCGCCACCGCCGCCTTGACGCGGTTGATCGTGTCATTGGCGCCGTCGCCGCCGTGCAGCTGCAGCTTGCTGGCGGCGTAGTTCACCCCGTAGGTGTCGTACGTCAGGCCGGGGGTGTCCTGCTTCAGCGCGTCGACGAACGCGTCCCCGACGCGGCCCATGCCGGGCGGCTCATTGGTGCCGCGGGCGAAGATGACCTCGACGTTCGGGCAGTCATCGGCGGACGCGACCGGAATGGCGGGTGGGGACATGAGCAGGCCGGCGGTGGTGAGCACTGCGGAAACCCCCGGGCCTACCCAGCGAATTAAACGGTGGGAAGACACGCCGAAATATTACCCGCAAGCAGCGAACACCGAAATTCGCCGGCCTGTGGATAACGGGCGTCGCCGCCGCCTACCTGCGGCTTAACTGGAGCCGGGAGACGGATTCCACAAATTTGCCGAGGGTATTTTGGACCGTTCGCGGGTGCGCCAGCCGACGACCTGGCTGCAAATCAGCGCGTACCGATTTCTGCTGCGCCGCCTCGAGTGCGCATTGCTGGGCCGGGATATTCACAGCGCGACCCGACTGTCGGGCGCGCGGACGGCATCGCTGGCGGTCGGCTGTGTGGTGGTGGCGGTCGCGCTGGTGGGCTGCGCGTTGCCGGGATTGCTGCGCCCGCATGCGGATCTCGAGCGGGCGCAGATCGCGATGGGCTTGCGGTCCGGGGCACTGTACGTGCGGGTGGGCGACACCTGGCACCCGGTGCTGAACCTGGCGTCGGCCCGGTTGATCGCGGCGACGGCCGCCGACCCGCAGCCGGTGCGCGAAACGGACCTGGCGCGCACCAAACGCGGTGCGCTGCTGGGCATTCCGGGCGCACCGCCGCTCATTGGTGAGCCGCTGTCGGCGGACGAATCGGTTTGGACGATCTGTGATGCCGAGGAGACCGGCGCGGCGACCGTCATCGTCGGCCCCACCGGCTCGTCGGTCCATCCCGTGGCACCCGACCAGGCGCTGCTGCTGGCGCCGCCCGCCGGCTCGCCGGCCTACCTCCTCTACAACGGGCAGCGGGCCGTGGTCGACCTCGCCGACACCGCGGTTGTGCGCGCGCTCAGGCTGGAGGGCCGCACCCCGCGGCTCGTGTCGCAGTCGCTGCTGAACGCCGTGCCCGAGGCGCCGCCGATCAGCGCACCACGCGTTCGCGCGGCGGGAGGCGCGGTGGCCGGGATGCCCGGCATTCCGGTCGGCAGTGTGCTGCGCATCGCGCGCGGTGACGGCGACGAGTACTACGCCGTGGTGCCCGGCGGGGTCCAGCGCATCGGCCGGGTGGCCGCCGATCTCCTGCGTTTCAGCGATTCGCGCGGCAGCGCCAACCCGATCCCGGTGGCACCGGATGCGATCCGCGCCGCGGGAATCGTCAACACGCTGCCGGTGGCCGGCTTCCCGGACCTGGCGCCGGCGTTAGCCGGCGGCGCCACGGTATGCGTCGCGTCGACGCGCCGGCCGTCCGGCGGCTACGACACCGGTTTCCTGGCGGGCGCCGGCCAGCCGGTGCCCGCCGGTCAGGCTCCAGTGACCTTGTCCCAAGCCGACGGTCGCGGTCCCGCGCTGGACGCGGCCTATCTGCCGCCCGGCCGCAGCGCCTATGTACGGGCCGACAACCGAAGCGGCACAAGATATCTCGTGACCGAGACCGGGGTGCGGTTCGCGATCCGCGACGACGACGCGGCGCACGATCTCGGTCTCCCGGCACCGATCGCGGCGCCGTGGCCGCTGTTGGCGGCGCTGCCGTCCGGGCCGGAACTGAGCAGGCAGAACGCGTCAGTCGCACGGGACACGGTTGCGGGAACCCCGTAACCGGGCGGCCGCCAGGGCACCCGCCAGCGCGACAAGGCAGATTGCCGCTCCGCGCAGCGCCGCATCCCGGGCATGTGCATCCGGGGGCCTCGGCGGTGGGGGAGTAATCACGGGCACCGGAGCGGGTGTCGGCCTGGAGGTAGTCGTTGGCGGACCGGCGTCGGTGCTGACGGCCGCCGGCGCATCGATGGTGCCGTTGCCGACGAGCGGATCCCACCCGCCGGGCGGGTGATGCGCGGTCGACGTGATTCGCCCCGTCACCTGTCGCGCGGTCAATGCGGGGAATCGGGCCCGGATCAGCGCCGCCAGCCCGCTGACCACGGGCGCGGCGTAACTCGTGCCCGAAACCGGTTGCGAACCGAGCGCGGCAACGTCCTGGCCGGTCGCCGCGACGTCCACCCAGGGGCCCGGGAGCGTGAACGGCGACGGTGTCCCGTCGGCGTCGACCGAACCCACCGTGAGCACGTAGTCGTCGTACCAAGCCGGGCTGGCGATGACGGTGGCGGTCTGCCAGGTCGCGTCGGGTCGCTGAGGCGGACACGGGCCCGCGGCCCCGGTGTTGCCCGCCGCGGCCACGACGACCGCGTTCTTGACGTCAACCGCGTACGCGAGGGCGGCGCCCACCGCTCGGTCGTCGAACGACGCGGTGACCGGGACGCACGCGATGGACGAGACGTTGATCACCGATGCGCCAAGATCGGCGGCGGTCCGGATGGCTTGCGCCATGGTGTCGACGTCGCCCACCCCGGCACGGGAACGGTCGCCGGTGGGGGCGAACTTCGCGCTGGACTGACGGATGCCGATCAGCGTGGCCTCCGGTGCCACCGTGCCGAGGATGCCGGCGACCAGCGTGCCGTGTGCGTCGCAATCCTGGGTGCCGTCACCGGTGAACACGTAATCGCCGCCGGGCACCACATCGGGCAGCCGCGGATGCCGCGAGACACCGGTGTCGATGACCGCGACCCGCTGTCCCGCGCCGCGGGTGAGCTGCCAGACCCTGGGCAGGTCGACGAGATCCGGCAGCCGGTCGCGAGGTGGTGTGGCGTCGACCGGCACCGTCGAGCAGACCTCGCGCTGCACGGTCGGCGAGGGCGGTGCCGGACGGGTGGGCTTGGGCAGCCACGTGTCATCGACCTCGGGCGGCGAAACCGCTTGTGCCGTCGGCGTTCCGAACTGATAGATGCACGCAAGCGCGGAGACCGCCAGGAGGCGCGCGAGGCGTGAGCCGCTCACCGGAGGTTCAACTCCCGGACGGCGTTGTACAGCCCGCACACCCACGAGGTCATGGGCACCAACGCGACCAGCGCCACACACTCCAGCGCCTCGACGCCGCGGCGGGTCAGCGGTGAGAGCGACATCGTGGGGGCGACGAAGCCCAGGTAGATCGCCGCGGCGGCCAACGTGGCCGTCATCGCGGCCGTCCATGACCCACTCCTGAGCATGCTCGTGGCCACGACGCCGAAAGTCGTTGCCGCAATGGCGATCCCGCTAACGAGGAACACGGCCGTCCTTCTCCCGTCGTCAGAGCGTGCGCGCAGCATCAGCAATGCACCGGTCAGCGCACCGAAAGCGATGCAGCTCAGCCGCGGCGCGCCGGCCAGGACGGTGACGATGGCGCCCACGGCGGCTACGGTCAGCAAGGCGGCGAGCAGGCCGGCCAACCAGTTGTCGGCCCGGATCGCCCTGGCCTCAACGTCGGGCCCAGGCGGTCGCTGCGGTGACAGGCCGGCCAGCGTGATCGACGCCCGCGGCGCCACGCCCAGCAGCCCGAGAGATGCCAGCGCGGTGACCGCGCCAATCGCGCGCAGCGGCGCGGCGGTGATCACACCCGCCAAGGCGGCCAGGGCGACGCTCGTGGCGACGCACGACACTGAGGCCAATGGGACGGCACCGCAACCCGATACGCGTGCCGCCAGTACCGCTGTCGCCGCCGTCGCCGTGCCGGCCAGCACGACGTTCGGCAGCCCGGGACCGCCGGGCACCGCCAGAAACCCGGCGGCCGCGGCGAATACGGCGGCGATCACGCCCAGCGTGAGTCCGGCGATCGCGTCCCCGTACGCGCGGTGTGCGACCGCCGCGAAAAGCAGCGCCAGCAGGCCGGCCGACGCCACCACGCCCACCGTGGCGCCGGTGACGTTGGCGCTGGCCGCGTTTCGAATGAGCGCCAGCGCACCGATGGCGGTCAAAAGGGCCGCCGCGCCGGCGCTCGCGATCCGCGCCACCTGCCTGCGCCGGCAGGGCGGCCAGGTGCGGCCCGCAGCGTCGAGGGTCGCCGACACGGCCGGCGCCACGTCGTCGAAATGGGGCGGGGGCGCCGAAGTCGAGGATTCGGTCAAAACCAGGACCGCGCCGTCTCGGATGCCGTTCTGCGCCAACGTCGCCGAGGTGGCCAACGGAGCGGCGCCCGGACACGACAGCTGGTAGCGGCGCGCCTCCGGGCGGCCGGAGGCTTGGACCCTGCGGCCGTCCAGGATGTCGACGATCGAGGGAATCAGGACGGCGACGGGCACGCCCCCGGGCAGGGACAAGTCGGTGACGGCCGTGCCGGCATGTATTGAGACGCGCCGCAACGCCGGATCGGTCTCAGGCAACGGTGACCCCTTCCGTCGGATTACCGGCACGGTAGCCAGAATTCGATCCGCCAATATCCGGCTGTCCACAGGTGACTTGCCGCGGTTTCCGGCGCTGCCTACCGTCGCCAACCGGTAGGAGGGCCGAGATGACACAGTGCTTCGTGCCCGCGGTTCGCCGGCCGGCACCGGCGGTCGCGGCTGCGGACATCGCCGTTGACGCACCGCCCGGTCTGCCCCCGAGGGGATCACCGAGGTTGCTGCCGGTCGTGCTTTCCCTCGTGACCCTCGGAGTCATGGCGGTGGCCTTCCTCACGGGATCGACGGCCGCGCGCCACCCGATGTTTGTGGCGTTCCCGGTGATGACGCTGCTTTCCCTGGCGGTCACCGCGACCGCCGGGCGCGGCGAGCGGCGCGGCCGTAGCCTCGACGCCGACCGGGTCAACTACCTGGCGTACCTGAGTGGGCTGCGCGCCACGGTCACCGAAACAGCAGCAGCGCAGCGGGATTCACTCCTCTGGATCCACCCGGACCCGGACACGCTGTGGACGTTGATCGGCGGACCGCGGATGTGGGAGCGGCGGCCGTCCGACTCCGACTTCTGCCTTGTCCGTGTCGGGATCGGCACCCAGCCGCTCGCGGCACGGTTGATGGCGCCCGAGCCCGCTACTTACGAGCCGTCCGACCCGGTCACGGCGGCGGCCTTGCGCCGCTTCCTGAGCGCGCATTCGCTCGTAATGGGCGCGCCCGTCACGGTCGACCTTCGTGCCCACACGATGGTGACGATGGACGGCGACCCGGCCGCCGTGCGCGGGCTGCTGCGCGCGCTGATCTGCCAGCTGACCGTGCTGCACGGTCCCGACCAGTTGCTCGTCGCGGCGGTGATCAGCGACGGCAACCGGGCCGACTGGGATTGGCTGAAGTGGTTGCCGCACAACCAACATCCGAGCGCCAGAGATGCGGTGGGGTCGGCGCGCTTGGTATATCCAAGCATGGCGGGCGCCCGGCAAGCGCTCGCCGGCGCGACGGGGTCGCACGTGATCGTGGTCTCCGACTCCGGCGAGCGGGTTGCGGCGGGGGCGCCGGCGGGCGCCACCGTCCTGGAGGTCGGCGCCTGCGCCGACGGCGCACCGGTGACGATCGGGCGGCCGGACGAGCCTCAACCGTTGCCGTGTCACGACCGGTTGGAATTGGTGGACGCCCTGACCTGTGCGCGCCGGCTGGCCAGGTACCGGGCCGGGCCGGCCAGCACCGACCCGATCACGCTGTGGAGCAACCAGGATCGTCGTGACCGGCTGTGCGTGCGGATCGGGACCACGATCGGTGGCGCACCGCTGCATCTGGACATCAAGGAGGCCGCGGAAAGCGGCATGGGTCCGCACGGGCTCTGCGTGGGTGCTACCGGGTCGGGCAAGTCGGAGTTACTGCGCACCATCGCGGTGGGGATGGTCGCACATAATTCCGCCGAGGTGCTCAATCTGCTGCTCGTCGACTTCAAGGGTGGCGCAACGTTTCTCGACTTGGCGCGGGCGCCCCACGTGGCAGCCGTCGTCACCAACCTGGCCGACGAGGCGCCGCTGGTGGCGCGCATGCGCGACGCACTCGCCGGCGAGATGGAACGCCGGCAACGGCTGCTGCGAGGGGCCCGCTGCGCCAGCGTCACGGCCTACGAGTGCGCGCGCCGGGCCGGGCGGCAATTGGTCCACCTACCGACGCTGGTCGTCATCGTCGACGAGTTCTCCGAAATGCTTAGCCGGCATCCCGAGTTCGCCGACACGTTTGTCGCGATCGGGCGGCTGGGGCGGTCGCTCGGCATGCACCTTTTGCTGGCCAGTCAGCGGCTCGAGGAGGGCCGGCTGCGCGGATTGGAAGCCCACTTGTCCTACCGGATCTGCCTGAAGACCCTGTCCGCCGCCGAATCGCGCGCGGCTCTGGGAACGCTTGACGCATACCAATTACCCAATACCCCCGGCGCGGGCTACCTCCGCGTGGGCAGTGACGAGCCGATCCGCTTTCAGGCCGCGTTCGTTTCGGGACCGCGGCCCATGGACATGCCGGTGGGCGAATCGGTGGTACGCGTCTTCAGCACCCGGGCGGCGGGTCCGCTCCGCGACGCCGGGCGCAACTCGCCGGCCCGAACCGTCCTGGAGGACGTCCTCGACCGGCTCGCCGGACATGGACCGCCCGCGCACCAAGTCTGGCTGCCGCCGCTGGACGCGGCACCAGCGCTGGACACATTGCTTGGCGATATGGTGTCGGTGCCGGACGAGCTGAGCGTGCCCATCGGCATCGTCGACCGCCCGTTCGAGCAATGCCGCACGCCGCTGGCGATCGAATTGTCCGGGGCCGCAGGCAATGTGGCGGTCGTCGGCGCGCCGCGATCGGGCAAGTCGACCGCGCTGCGCACCCTCATCACGGCCTTGGCGGCCGTTTACGATCCGGCGCGAGTGCGGTTCTACTGCCTGGATTTCGGCGGTGGAGCGCTTGGGACGCTGCGCGTCTTGCCGCACGTGGGTGCCGTCGCCGGCCGGACCGAGCCCGACCTGGTGCGGCGCATTATCGCCGAGATGGAGTCCACCGTGCGGTCCCGGGAGGCCGACCGAGCCGATTCGTTCGCTGACGTGTTCCTCGTCATCGACGGTTGGGCAAGCCTGTGTCATGAGTTCGGCGATTCCGAGGCGTCGATCACTGCCCTGGCGGCTCAAGGGCTTTCGTTTGGTGTGCACGTGGTGTTGTCGGCGTCGCGCTGGGCCGAGATCAGGTCGGCGCTCAAGGACCAGATCGGCAGCCGCATCGAGCTGCGGCTCGGTGATCCGGCCGATTCCGAGATCGATCGCAAGCGGGCGCGGGACGTGCCGCACGACAGGCCGGGTCGCGGCCTTTCCCGCGACGGTCTGCACATGCTCATCGCGCTGCCGACCGATCGGGTCTGTCATGGCGAGTCGGCCGCACCGCCGATACCGCTGCTGCCGACGCACGTCGACCACGAGGCCGTCGTGTGTCCGGCCGGGGCGCGGGTCGTGCTGGGGCTGGAGGAGCGTCGATTGCAGCCGGTCCCAATCGATTTCGAGCTGCACCCACACCTGCTCGTCCTCGGGGATAACGAGTGCGGCAAGACCGCCACGCTGCGGACCCTGTGCCGCGAGATCATCCGGACGAATTCCGCCACCGAAGCCCGGCTGCTGATCGTCGACTTTCGGCGCTCGCTGGTGGGCGTCGTCGAGTCGGAACACCTTGCCGGCTATGCCGTGTCGTCGTCCGCGCTGAGCGGCTTGCTGCCGGGTCTGCTCGATGTCCTGGCGAGGCGGATGCCCGCGTCGGACGTGAGCCAGGCCCAGCTGCGTGCTCGGTCCTGGTGGTCCGGGCCGGACATCTACCTGGTGCTCGACGATTACGACCTGATCGCAAACCCGGGCGGCAACCCACTCGAGCCGGTAGTCGAATACCTGCCGTATGCAAGGGATATCGGGCTGCACCTCGTCGTGGCCCGGCGCAGCGCCGGCGCGGAACGCGCGCTGTTCGAGCCGCTGCTGGCGGGCCTGCGTGACCTCGGGTGCATGACGCTGATGATGAGTCGGCGCCCGGACGACGGCGCGCTGTGGGGCTCCGGCCGCCAGGTGCGGTTGCCACCCGGTCGTGGCGTCCTGATCACTCGCCCCGGCGACGAACAGCTTGTCCAGGTGGCCTGGAGTCCGCCGCCGTGAGCAGCCACCGCGCGCTCATCGAGGCCGGACCCGGCGCGATCCGCCGATTATGTTGTGGCACAGCGGGAGCCAGTGACGAAGAGATGTCCGAGGTCGCCAGGGAGGCACTGGGCGCCATCGACGATCGGGTGGCGCTGGTCGGCGGACGCCCGGTCGCCGTGGATTCGCTCTGGCGGGCGGCGTTGCGGTCGCTCCAATGTGAGAAGTGCGACGGCCTGGTCCTCATTCATCCGGCCTGGTGGCCCTCGGCGCGTGTCGCCGTGGTGACCTCGTCGGCCAAGGCCCTGACCGACGAGGTGCTGGTGCGTCGGCGGTCTTGGCTGCTGGCGCAGGCCTGCGACCCCGAGGCCGTGGTGGTGGAAATCGCCGAGCGGGTGGTCGTGATCACCGGGCCCGAGACTGTCGCGATACCCCGTGGGGCCGACGAGCATGCCGTCGGCGAGGAGGCCGTCGTCGTCATCGCCGGAATGGCGCGGCGGACGTCGGTGGGTGTCGTGATCGACGCGCCCGGGACGGTCGCCAGGGCGCCGGAGCTCGGGCGGGCGATCGCGCGGGCGCTGCTTGATGGCGGCCTGGCGGCCGTGGAGATCGGTTCTGCCCAGCTGGCGTTGTTGGCGCAATCGGTTTTTCCGCTCATGGCCGACCCGACCGGGCCGCGCGTCACCGCCCCGGCCGAGCGTCCACGTCCCCGCGCGCGGGTGACGGGTGCGCTAGCCGGGGCCGTCGTCGCGTTGACGGCGTTTCCACTGGCGATCGCGGCGGCGCCCCCGGCGGCCCGTCGTGGCGCCTCGCCCCCGGTCGCGGCGCAGACGGTGCCGACGACGTTCCTCGTGGAGGGCCGCGTGGCGCTGACGGTGCCCGCGCACTGGTCCGCGCAGCGGGTGGTCACCGGGCCCGGGTCCGCGCGGGTGAAGGTCACCTCGCCGTCGGATCCGGAAGTGGCGCTGCACGTCACGCAGTCAACGGCGGCGGGCGAGACGCTGGGCGGCGCGGCGGAGCGGTTGCGACGCGCCATTGACGCGGAACCGGCCGGGGTGTTCGTCGACTTCAATCCCGCCGGGATGAGCGGCGGCCGGCCCGCGGTGACCTACCGCGAAGTGCGCGTCACCCACCAGGTGCGGTGGACGGTACTGCTGGACGGGCCGGTGCGGATCAGCGTGGGGTGCCAGAGCCGTCCCGGTGACGAGGCGGCAGTCCACGACGCATGCGAGCAGGCGGTGCGAACCGCCCACGCGATCGGATGAGACGGAACCAAACGGAAGTCGTCACAGTCCAACTTGATATGGCGAACAGACTGAGCACGGACTTTGATCTCATGCACTCCGTGGCGGCGACGACGGACGCCCGCAACGAGGAAATCCGGGCGATGCTTCAGGCCTTCATCGGCCGGATGGGCAGCGTTCCGTCGTCGGTGTGGGGCGGGCTGGCGGCGGTGCGATTCAAAGACGTGCTGGATCGCTGGAACGCCGAATCGATGCGGCTCTACCGCGTTCTGCAGACGATCGCCGAGACCATTCGCCACAACGAGGTCGCGTTGCGGGAGGCCGGCGAGAACCATGCGCGCCACGTCGCCGCCGCCGGCGGAAACCTGTGAACGGGTGTGAGGCCGTGGACCCGCTGCTTTCCTACAACTTCGCCGAAATCGAATGCGCCGTGCGCCAAGAGATTCACACCACGGCGGCGCGATTCAACGCGGCGCTCGACGAGCTGAAATCACAGATCGCCCCGCTGCGGGAACTGTGGACTCGCGAAGCCGCGGCCGCGTATCAGGGCGAGCAGCTGAAGTGGCACCAGGCGGCCAGCGCGCTCAACGAGATGCTGGTCGACCTAGGGAACGCGGTGCGCGACGGCGCGCAGCAGGTGGCCGACGCCGACCGCCGCGCGGCCGGCGTCTGGACGCGTTGAGCCAGCTAGCCCCTGTGTGGTCCCGGCGGGGGAGAGCCGCCGGGACCACACAGTCTTATGGGCGGGAGGGCTTCGAAATCTCCCATTTGCGGGCTAGGTGATCGGGCATGTCGAACGACGCACGCACGCCACCCCGCTCGAACTCGAACGCACTCTCCAACAGTTCGCGCCCGAACACCGGAGCCAGCTCCTTGACGAAGTGGTAGCGCGGCACGACGTGGCCGATCAGGCTGAGGACGTTGGCGGAGAACCAGTCGGCGACCCGCGCGAGCTGTTCGAGTTCACGGCGGTGATGCAAAGGCGGTACGAGCAGCAGGTCGGCGGTTTTGTCGCCGATCAAGTGTCGGATCAGTGGCGGGATCGTCTTATCGAACTCCTTGGTGGGCGTGAGTTGGTCGAGTAGCGCGAGGAGCGCGCGGGTCATGTGCTGTCCCTCGGGTGACGCCGTGAAGCGCCGCCGCTTGATGGCGTCGAGCAGCGCGTTGGCCTCGGTGGGGTCGTCCGGAAGCATCTCGTCGTGCACCCCCATCAGGTGGCCGATGACGGTCCAAAGGTGTAGGTACGCGTCCTTCTCGTCGTCGGACAGGTTCACGCCGAGACCACGCATGGGCTCTCCGACGACATACCAGAAAGACAGGATGGTTCCGGCCATGTCCTCCTGGTTGATCGGTACGCCCCAACGGGGGTAGTTCCACAGGCCGGGGTGCTTACCGGCGCGGTCCTTGATCAGGTGACGCACCGCGGCGTGCATCAGGCGGACGTGCTGGATCGCGCGCAGGCCCTTGCCCTTTGGATCGAGGCCGCCGGTGGTGCATGCGTCGATCAGGAACTGGCCGGTCTCCATCACTCGCCGCCGTGCATCCGTGTCGAGCTGGCCGGTCAGGTACAGCACCTTCACGGCGTAACTGTCCGCGTAAGCCGACGGCAGCGACGCGCAGAAAAGGCAGAGCGTGATGAGCAGGCCGTTCTCCTCGAATACCTGCTGCCCCCGCTTGATCTTGTCCGGGTCGGCCCAAGCGGGCAGGGATAGCGTCGTGGTCAGGTAGCCTCCGAGCTCCTTTGGCAAATCCTTTGGCACCGGCTGGTCGTTGCGCACGAGTGTGCGCATGATCCGATTGACCTCGTAGACGTCCCGATCAAACACGGCCTTGACCACTTTGTCGACCGGCTTATCACCCAGCTGCCGCATGTCATCGAGGTACCCGTTTGTCCATCTGGAGCTTCCATTTGCGCCCGCCATTCGCACAGCATCGCAGATTTTGCGCCATTGGCGAAGGCCCAATCTGCCAGCAGAATTGTTAGAAAAGCGATGCGATCCCGGGCCAAAGGCGCTGTGACGCACCAAGAAGTTATCGATCAGCGCCGAGACCGTAACGCGGTGGGGTGCGCAGTTTTCACGTACTCTTTTTAGATTCTTGTCGCCACCCATTTGTATCCGTGTTGTTTGGCCCCGATTCGCGAGGATGGACACGATGGTCGACGTCAACGACGAATTCCTGCACGAACCGGGGCCGCACCCGGATTGGCAGGAAAGCTTCTTTTTCAGTTGGTTCGACGCCGAATCGGACGCGGTGGGATTGGCGCGGATCGGATATCGGCCCAGCAATCACACCGCCGACGCGATCCTGTACACGATGCGCAATGGCCGCGTCGAGGGCGGCTATGCGAAGCTGCACGCCCGCTACTCCGGTACCCCGGAGCCCGACCACCTGAAAGTGGGGGCTTTGGAGTTTCGAATGATCGAACCGATGTCGAAGTGGCGGCTATTGCTGCGCGGCCGCCATGAGGTCGACCTGACCTGGACCGCGCTGCACGCGCCGTTCGATTACCACGCCGAAGCCCCTCCCGGGGCATACCTGCCGTCCGGCATCGCCGACACCCACATGGAGCAGTCCGGATGGGTCACCGGCCGGGTGAGAATGAACGGCGCGACCTACCCGATCGACGGCCTCGGTCAGCGAGACAAGTCCTGGGGCGTTCGCTTGTGGAGCAGCATCGAGCGCTGGGACTGGAACACCGTGCTGCTAAGCCCCGACTTCACCATGAACTGCACCCACCTGTTCGAGGATGGCCGGGCCTACCCGACCGGCTACATCTTCCACGACGGCGCCTGCCACGCGGTGGCGCAGTTGACCGTGGACCACGAGTGGTCCGGCCATCAGGTTCCCTGCGCCTCGCGGATGGTCGTCACCGACGTCAGCGGTTTGCGGCTCGAGATCCGTGGCCGTGTCATCGCCCAATCCTGTTTGTGGAAAAGGGGTTTGGTGATCCAGGAGTCGGCGACGCGATTCGAAACGGTCGTCGACGGTCGACCGTTCGCCGGTCTCGGCATCACCGAGCACGCCTGGCACGCCGGTCTAGTGGGCTCGCTGCGGGTACTGCCGCGGATGGGGCCGGCGGCGCGGATGGTCATGCCCTGATCAGGGCATGGCCTCCGCCCAGGCGATGTGCCCGGCAAACTCCAGCGACCTCGCCATCTCGCCGTAGCGATTCTTCAAGTCCGCGTACGCGGTGGCGTTTCCGCGGGCGTGCGCCACAAGAGCCTTCAGTCTCAGCAGCCAGATGTCGCGCATGGCCGAACCGTCGGTCGGCGCCGCCGCCAACCGGTCGATCGCGGTCTCGGCCTCGGCGACGTCGGCGTCGGTCCCGCGGTCCAGCAGCGTTTCCACCAGGACCCCCGTCGCCGGAAAGCCCCAGGCTCCGCACATCTGCTGCCCGTCGCGGAAGAGATCGTTGACGGCGGCGCGCACGAGCAATACGGCTTCGTCGCGATCTCCACCCCGAGCCCGCTCCCGCGCCAAATACGCGTCGACGAACCGCAATTCGCCCAGGTTGGCTCTGCGGCGCCGGAACACGTCGCTGAGTTCCGCCAGCAGCTTCTGGCCGCGCTCGCGATCGGCGGCCGTTGGGCGGTGCAGCCGTGCGACGCCCGGCGCCATCTGGGTGAAGGCCAACGCGACGTCGTCACCGGACCGTTCGATGATCCGCAGCGCATCTTCGCTCTCGCGCACCGCGCGATCGTCGGCCGCCAGGACACCAAGCGGGATGCCCGGGTTGTAGATGTAGGCGACGACCAAGGCGTATGACATGGGGTCGGCCTTGCGGGCCATGGCCAGGCCCTGCTGCTGGTCGTCCTGCCATCCGGGTAGACCCAGGCTGTAGCGGGCGATGGCCCGCGTCGAAAGGGCGACCGCGAGGGGGGACCCTACGAAGAAGTTGCCCTTGGACGGGTCACCGTCGGCCAGGTCGATGACCGTCTGAGACCACCGCAGCACGTCGGACCACTGATTGTTCTCCATCTTGGCGAAGATCAGCGAAACGGACAGGCCCACCGTCAAGGTCGCGTCGCCGAGCGCCTCGGCGAGCGTCCAGGCTTCGGACGCCAGCTCCGCGGCCTCGGGCGCCCGGGCCTGATGCGCGTGCTCCATCACCAGCCCGGCCATCCCGATGGCCAGTGACACCTTGTCCCCGACGGCGGCGCACAATTCCCGCAATTCGTCGAATCGGTCGGCTACTGCGCGCGCGTTGATTCGCCAGGCGATCCCGCACAACATGGTGCGCGGGGCGATGCGCATGGTTGCCCGATGGGGGTCCTCCGCGGGCAGCCGGTCGGCGATCGTTTGGGCGCGCTCCCAACTCAGTCGAGCGGCGTTCGCGTCGCGGTTGGTTGCCCACGTCGCCGCGCGCATGTGCCAGCTGAATGAGGCGTGCGGATCACCGGCGGCCTCCAGGTGCTCGGCGATCAGCGCCGCGTTCTGGTCGGCCGCCGCCTGGTCTCGTGATTCGATCGCGGCGGCGACCCGCCGGTGCAGCTCCGCGCGATCCGATCGCAGCTGTGATTCGTAGGCCACGGTGCGGATCAGCGGATGGCGGAACACATACCTGGGTTCCCCGGTGAACCTGATCTGGTCGATGAGCTCGGCCGCCAGCAGGTCGTCCAGACTGGGCTCAATGCCCAGCGTTTCCAGCAGGTCCGGGCTGAATCGCGACCCGATCACCGCCGCGGCGCTCAGGGTGCGTTTGGCCGCCCAGTCCAGGCGGTCGATACGCGCGGCGATGGTCGCCTGCAGCGTGACCGGCACCCGGACCTCGGTGACCGCCGCCGCCGACACGTAAGCGCCGCGGTTGCCGCGCAGCACACCGCGCTCGGCGAGGTCGCGCACCATCTCCTCGACGAAAAACGGGTTACCGGCGGCGCGCTCGGCGATCACCCCGGCCAGGTCGCTAACCGACGGGTCCGGCCCGAGCAAGTCCCCGGCCAGTGCCGCGGCTTCCGAATCACTCAGCGGCGCAAGGGCGATGGTCTGCGCGCCGGTCACCTTGCTCAACGGCCCCCGATACTCGGGACGGTAGGTGAGCACCACCAGCGAGGGTGTCTGCGGGGCCACCGCGACGAAGTCGGCCAGCATCGAGCCGCTGACCTGGTCGATCCAGTGCACGTCCTCGATGACATACACGGCCGGGGATTGGCGGGCCAGCAACGCGGCATTGACCAGCGCGGTCAATCGCCGCCGCCGGGCATCCGGGTCGATCGTCGGCAGCGGAACGTCGGGATCGGCGATGCGCAACAAGTCATCGAGGAGCAACAGGTCATCCGGCTCGGCGTCGGGCACCCGGGACCGCAGCTCCGCGCGCGCTTCCGGCGGGTCGAGATCGGCCACCCGGAAGCTCGCACGCAGCATCCGCGCCACCAAGTAGAAGGGCACGTCGCTGGCGTGCGATTCGCAGAAGGCGGTGAACACGTCGACGCCCCGGGCCGCCGCCATCGCGGTGACCTCGCGCGCCAGGCGGCTCTTGCCGATGCCCGGCAACCCCACGACACTGACCACGGCGCCGTGCACGTCGATGGCGCGCTCAAGCAACCCCTCGATGGCCGACATCTCCCACTGCCGACCGACCAGATTCGACTCGGCACGCCGGGCGGCACGATGGTCATCGCCCGCGCCCAACAGCCGATGGGCAGGAACCGGCGCATCGACACCCTTGATTTGAACCAGCTCGGATTCACCGATTGCCGCGGCGCCCTCGACAAGTCGCGCGGTCGACGCGCTGAGCATCACCGCACCCGGCGGGGCCACCGATTCCATCCGCTGGGCGAGCCCGACCTGCTCGCCGATGGCGGTGTAACCGAACGGCCCGGAACCGATTTCACCCGCGATCACCTGACCGGAGTTGAGACCGACGCGCAACCGCAGTTCGATGCCGTCGCGCTTGTCGACCTCCGCGGCCAGCCGGGCGGTTTCTTCCTGGATGCCCAGCGCCGCAAGGCAAGCCCGGATGGCGTGGTCCTCCAACGCGACCGGCGCGCCGAACACGGCCATGATGCCGTCGCCGGTGAACTTGTCGACCGTCCCGCCGTACCGCTCGACAACCGCCGCGCAGCGATCAGCGAGGTCCGCCATGATTTGCAGCAGCCGTTCCGCACCGACCGCCGAGGCGATTTCCATCGAGCCGACCACGTCGGCGAACAGGACCGTGACCTGCTTGTACTCGGGATGGGCGTCGCCGTCTTGGACTGCCGAGCCGCAGCTGTGGCAAAACCGCGCGTCCTTGAAGGGCTCGGTACCACACGTCCGACACACTGCTCCGGCCGTCATCCGACCTCCGCCAATCCGGGCCCACCGTTTGCTGGGTGCTCTCAGGATAGGTTGCCGCGATCACAAGGGCATGTTTGATACCCGTGTCGGCGATTTTGACCTGCGGGGATGACGATCGGTAAGCTGCTCGGTTGGCGTGCGGTACGCCGGGGCCTCGGGTCAATGTCGGTCGCCGAGAATGAACCCCACCGCGAACGCCTGACTGGCACCCGGCTCGACCCGGGATCCACACCCTCGTACAAGAGGCCTGAGAAGAGAAGGTAAGCGCTGTGCCCACCTACGCGCCAAAGGCGGGTGACACCACGCGGTCGTGGTACGTCATCGACGCCACGGACGTGGTGCTTGGCCGCCTTGCCGTCGCGGCAGCCAACCTGCTGCGCGGCAAGCACAAGCCGACGTTCGCCCCCAACGTCGACGGCGGTGACTTCGTCATCGTCATCAACGCCGAAAAGGTCGCCCTGTCCGGCGACAAGCTGCAGCAGAAGCTGGCCTACCGCCACTCGGGCTATCCCGGCGGGCTGCACAGCCGCACCACCGGCGAGTTGCTGGAAAAGCACCCGACTCGCGTCGTGGAGAAGGCGATCGTCGGCATGCTTCCCAAGAACAAGCTCAGCCGACAGATTCAGCGCAAGCTCCGCGTCTATGCAGGTCCGGAGCATCCCCACACCGCTCAGCAGCCGGTTCCGTACGAGATCAAGCAGGTGGCCCAGTGACCGAGACAACCGAGGCGCTCGAAACCCCGGAGACCCCGGAGACCCCTGCGGCCCCCGAGGCCGAGGCTCCCGCCGCCCGCCCCGCCGAGGCGTTCGTCTTCGAGCGGCCCATCCAGACCGTCGGCCGCCGCAAGGAGGCCGTGGTGCGGGTGCGCATCGTGCCCGGCACCGGCAAGTTCGACCTCAACGGCCGCAGCCTGGAGGACTACTTCCCCAACAAGGTGCACCAGCAGCTCATCAAGGCCCCGCTGGTCACCGTCGACCGGGTGGAGAGCTTCGACGTCTTCGCCCTACTGCACGGCGGCGGCCCGTCCGGTCAGGCCGGCGCGCTGCGCCTGGGCATCGCCCGGGCGCTGATCCTGGCCTCGCCCGAGGACCGGCCCGCCCTGAAGAAGGCCGGCTTCCTCACCCGTGACCCGCGTGCCACCGAGCGCAAGAAGTACGGGCTGAAGAAGGCGCGCAAGGCGCCGCAGTACAGCAAGCGCTGATCAGCATCACTTTTTGGCCGCAAAACCGCCTCGTGCGGCGTGTCTGCGCGCGTTCGTGCCTGGTTTCGGTCAGAAAAGAACGGGCACGTTAGGTGTCTGAGCGTCAACTGTGAGAGGTTTTACCGCATGGGTCGACTATTCGGCACCGACGGTGTTCGCGGGGTCGCCAATCGCGAGTTGACCGCCGAGCTGGCGTTGGCCCTTGGCGCCGCGGCGGCCCGGCGCCTGGCGAGTTCGGGCGGACCGGGTCGGCGGGTGGCCGTGATCGGCCGCGATCCGCGGGCCAGCGGCGAGATGCTGGAGGCCGCGGTGATCGCCGGGCTGACCAGCGAGGGCGTCGACGCGCTGCGGGTCGGGGTGCTTCCCACCCCCGCGGTGGCCTACCTGACCGGCGCCTACGACGCCGACTTCGGGGTGATGATCTCCGCGTCGCACAACCCGATGCCCGACAACGGCATCAAGATCTTCGGTCCCGGCGGTCACAAGCTGGACGACGCCACCGAAGACCAGATCGAGGAGCTGGTTGCGGCCGGACCGGGGCTGCGCCCCGTCGGCGCCGGAATCGGCCGGGTCGTCGACGCCGAGGACGCGGCCGACCGCTACCTGCGCCACCTGTCCAAGGCGAGCACGCTGCGCCTGGACGGCCTGACCGTGGTGGTCGACTGCGCCCACGGCGCGGCGTCATCGGTGGCGCCGCGCGCCTACCGCGCGGCCGGGGCCCGGGTGATCGCCATCAACGCCGACCCCAACGGGCTCAACATCAACGACGGCTGCGGTTCGACGCACCTGGACGCGGTGAAGGCGGCGGTCGTCGACCACCGCGCCGACCTGGGCCTGGCCCACGACGGGGATGCCGACCGGTGCCTGGCCGTCGACGCCAACGGGGAGCTGGTCGACGGCGACCACATCATGGTCGTGCTCGCGCTGGCGATGCGGGACGCGGGCGAGCTGGCCTCCGAGACGCTGGTGACCACCGTGATGAGCAACCTCGGGCTGCACCTCGCCATGCGGTCGGCGGGCATCGCCGTGCGCACCACCGGCGTCGGCGACCGCTATGTGCTGGAGGAGCTGCGGTCCGGCGACTACAGCCTGGGCGGCGAACAGTCCGGGCACATCGTGATGCCCGCGGTGGGCTCCACCGGCGACGGCATCGTCACGGGATTGCGATTGATGAACCGCATGGTGCAGACCGGCGCCTCGCTGGCCGAGCTGGCCTCGGCGATGCGGGCGCTCCCGCAGGTGCTGATCAACGTCAAGGTGGCCGACAAGGCCACCGCCGCCGCGGCGCCCTCGGTGCAGACCGCGCTGGAGCAGGCCGAGGCCGAACTGGGTGACACGGGCCGAATCCTGTTGCGCCCCTCGGGAACCGAGCCGATGATCCGGGTCATGGTGGAGGCGCCCGAAGAGGACGTGGCGCAGCGGGTCGCCAGCCGGGTCGCCGAAGCGGTGAGCGGCGCGCGCTGATCCCTTAGCGGGGAACCCCGGCGCCCCATCAGGCGTCGGATTAGGCATGAGATTCGATAGCTCGGCAGTGCTCAACGTCGCCGACCGGATGGACGCGGCCACCGATCTTCTCGACCGCGCGGTGGCAGATCACTTGGCGCGGTTGACTTTCGGCGGTGCGGTCGCCGGCCGGGCGCACACCGCGCGCGGCGACGCCCTGCGGGTGCAGCTGGAGCGACTGACGGCCGAGGTGACGCGGTGGTCGCGCGCGGCGGCGGAGACGGCCGCGGCCCTGCGGGCCGGTGCCGAGAGCTACGCCGACGCCGAAATGTACGCCGCCGCGCGGATCGCCTGACCGTGGCCGACCGGTTGGACATTGCGGAGCGCCTCGCCGAGGGCCGCCCCGCTGTTGAGCACACCGAGGCTTACGTGCGGGCCTGCCACGCGCTCGGTTATCAACATCCCGCCCTGACGGCGCATCCCGCCCAGGTCCGCGAGTGGTACGACGGCGAAGAAGGCCTGGACCTGAACGCGCTCGACAGCGACTGCGCGGAATTGCGGGCCGCGGCCGCGGCGGTCATGGAGGCGCTCGGGCTGCAGCGGGCGCAGCTTGCCGCGCTGGCCGGGGCGTGGCTGGGGTCGGGCGGGGACTCCGCGGTTCGGTTCCTGGAGCGCCATTGTGCCGCCGCGAGCGCGGTGGCCACCGAGGTCCGGGCGGCGGCGCAGCGGTGCGAGTCGCTGCGCGACAACCTTTGGTACCTGGTCGATTCCAAGGTTGCGACCGCCATCGCCATCGACGACGGCACGCGGGCGCAGCGGCCGGCGTGGTTGGCCGCGGCCGCCGCGGTCACGACCGGCGCGGGGGACCGGGCCGGCGCCGAGGAGGTCGTCCGCCAGGAGATAACCCCCTACGTGGACAACGAGATTCGCGACGACTGGCTGACCACGATGCGTTCGACGGCCGAAGGGGTGGACACGTCCTACGCCATGGTGATCGACCGGATGGCCGCCGCGCCCGCGGCGTGCTTCGAGGTGCCCGGCGATCTCGGGCCCGGTCAGCAGCTCGACCCGCCGCCGCCGCCGGCCGCGCCCCGGCCGGCTGCGGCGGGCTCGTCGGGCGGGGCGGTCACGCCGACCCCGCTTCCCGGGCCGCCGGCGGATCCCGTTGCGGCGCCGGCGTTGTCGACCACCCCACCGGCGTTGCCCGACCTGGGGGCGGCGTCGGCTTTGCCCGCGGGTGGGGCGGGCGGCGGCCCGGGCGGGCTGGGCC
>NZ_LQPV01000003.1:0-32906 GCF_002101935.1 Mycobacterium sp. IEC1808
GGCCGGGCCGGCGGGGCTCGCGGGCGGCGTCGGGTTCGGGGCGGCGCCGGGCTCGGTGGGCACTATCCCGGTCGCGGTCGCGCCCGCGCCCGGGCCGAACAGCCCGTTGAGGGCGTCACCCACCGTCGGGCCGTATCCGATCTTGTCGTTGTACATCATCGCCACCCGGATCAGCCGCGGGTACGACGAGGCGGCGTCGCTGGCGCCGGGCGAGGCGTAGACGGGTTCGACGTAGAGCAGCCCGCCCTGGCCGACCGGCAGCGTGAGCAGGTTGCCCCACCGGATCCGGTTCTGGTTGTCGCGCCCGATGACGCCGAGGTCCTGGGACACCGCCGGGTCGGTGGTGATCGCGTTGTTGGCCAGCTTCGGGCCGTTGACCTGCCCCGGGATGGTCAGCACGGTGAGCTTGCCGTACGTCGCCGGGTCGGAGCTGGCGCTGATGTAGGCGGCCAGGTAGTCCCGCTTGAACCGGTTCATCGCGCTGATCAACTGGTATGACGCCGAATTATCGTTCTTGGCAATGTTTTTCGCGACGATGTAGTACGGCGGCTGGTAGCTGCTGGCGGTGGGGTTCGGGTCCAGCGGCACGTCCCAGAAGTCCGACGTGGAGAAGAACGTCACCGGGTCGTTGACGTGGTACTTGGCCAGCAGCATCCGCTGCACCTTGAACAGGTCCTCGGGGTAACGCAGGTGCTCGGAAAGCTCGGGGGTGATATCGCTCTTGGGTTTGACGGTGCCCGGGAACACCTGCATCCAGGCCTTGAGGACCGGATCGGATTCGTCCTGCTGATACAGCGTGACGGTGCCGTCATAGGCGTCGACGGTGGCCTTCACCGAGTTTCGGATGTAGGAGACCTTCTTGTCGGGCGCCAGGCGGTTGAACGCCACCTCGGTGGAGTCGGCGGTCGCGGACTCCAGCGAAGTCAGTTCCGAGTACGGGTAGTTGTCCAGGGTGGTGTAGCCGTCGATGATCCACACCAGCCGCTTGTTGACGATCGCCGGGTACACCGCGCTGTCGGTGGTCAGCCACGGCGCCACCGCCTCCACCCGGCGCGCGGGATCCCGGTTGAACAGGATCTTGCTGTTGGAGCCGATCACGTTGGAGAACAAGAAGTTTCGCTCGGCGAACTTGGCGGCGAACACGCTGCGTGAGATCCAGCTGCCGATCGGCACTCCGCCGAGCCCGCTGTAGGTGTAGTTCTTGGTTTCGGCGCTGGTCTCGTAGTCGTATTCGCGGTCGTTGCCGTTCTTCCCGACGATCGCGTAGTCGGCGGACGTGTTGGAAATGACCGGCCCGTAGTAGATGCGCGGCTGGTCCAGTGGCGCCGGCCCGTCGGACACCACGCTGCCGTTGGCGCCGACGACGTTGACGAGGAATTCGGGGTAGCCACCGTTTTGGTTGGGGTCGTTGGCGATTCCGCGCACCGTGTTCGCCGGCGACGCGATGAACCCGTTGCCGTGGGTGTAGACGCTGTGCCGGTTGATCCAGTCGCGCTGGTTGTCGATCAGCCGGTCCGGGTTGAGTTCCCGGGCCGCGACGACATAGTCGCGCAACGCCCCGTTGCGGTCGAGGTAGCGGTCGATGGAGAGCTGGTCGGGGAAGAAGTAGAAGTTCTTGCCCTGCTGGAACTGGGTGAACGCCGGGCTGACGATCGTCGGGTCGAGCAGCCGGATGTTCGAGGTGGTCGCGCGGTCGGCGGCGACCTGCTGGGCGGTGGCCTGCCCGTCGCCGGTGTAGTTGCGGTAGCTCACCTGCTCGGAGGTCAGGCCGTAGGCCTGGCGCGTCGCGGTGATGCTGCGGCTGATGTATTCGCTTTCCTTTTGCGCGGCGTTGGGCCGGACGCTGATCTGTTCGACGATCAACGGCCACCCGGCACCCACGATCAACGACGACAGCAGCAACAGGACGAGGCCGATGGCCGGAATCCGCAAGTCGCGCAGCACGATTGCCGAGAACACCGCTGCGGCGCAGATCAGGGCGATCGCCATGAGAATCAGCTTGGCCGGCAGCACGGCGTTGATGTCCGTGTAACCGGCACCGGTGAACGGCTTGCCGCCGCGGGTGTGCGACAGCAGCTCGTAGCGGTCCAGCCAATAGGCGACGGCTTTGAGCAGCACCAGCACCCCGACCAGGCTGACCAGCTGGATACGCGCCGAGCGGCTCAGCGCCCCGGTGCGACCGGACAGCCGGATGCCGCCAAAGATGTAGTGCGCCAAGATGTTCGCCAGGAAGGCCAGGAACACCGCCACGAACATGTAGGACAGCAGCAGCCGGTAGAACGGCAGCTCGAACGCGTAAAACCCGAGGTCCTTACCGAACTGCGGATCCCTGATGCCGAAGGTCCCGCCATGGATGAACAGCTGGACGCGCACCCAGTAGCTCTGCGCGATGATGCCCGCCAGCAGGCCGACGGCCGCGGGGATTCCGATGCCCACCAGCCGCAGGCGCGAGACGACGACGGCGCGGTAGCGGGCCACAGGATCGTTCGTGTTGCTCGGCACGAACACCGGACGGGCGCGGTAGGCCAACGCGAGCCCGGTGAACACGATGCCGCCGACCAGCAGCCCCGCGACCAGGAACACCACGATGCGGGTGACCAGCACGGTGGTGAACACCGAGCGGTAGCCCAGCTCCCCGAACCACAGCCAGTCGACGTAGGCGTCGATCAGCCGCGGACCGGCGAGCAGCAACACGATCACACCGAGTGCGATCAGGATCAGAATCCGGCTACGCCGAGTCAGCTTCGGCATTCGTGCGGTGGGCCGCATCCCCACTGGCTACGCTCCCTGATCTCGCTGCCCGGTGCTAGAGATTTTCTAGAACGGTCACAACTCTACGCATTGCCGGACGCCGGGTGTGTTCTGCTTGGGCGGTGCTGGAACAGAGCGGACGCGCCGGGTGAGCACCGGCCCGAGGATTGCCAAGGCGGTGTGGACCGAGGCGGACTTCGATCAGATGAGCTGGCACGACTGTGCCGTGCACGCGATTGCGGTCGAGCCCGCGCCGCCGCATCCCGGCCGGCTGCTCGTCGACCTCGACTACATCGTCGAATGGGTGCGCCCCACCCCGCCGGAAGACGCCTTCAGCTTCTGGCTGTGCCCCGCCACCCTGGTGTTCGACGAGGCGTGGGACCTCGTCGGCGACGTCAACCTGGAGGGGTTCAGCTTCGAGTTGTCGCTCGAAACGCTGCAACGGTCCGGCCCCGACGAACACGGCGCGTTCGAGTGGACCCTCGTCGGCCACGAATTCACGCTCGCGCTGTGCGCCACCGGTTTCACCCAATACCTGCGCCGCCCGCCCGTCCGCAGCCCGCACCAGCGGCTCACCGTCTCGGAACGAGGGGGGCTCAGCTTCGACCGGCGGGGCTACGCCGGCTAGCAGCTCGGAGTCTGACCGCCCGATTTGATCGCGTGCAGCGCGTCCACCGCCTGGCTGAGCGTCTCGACCTTCACCAGGCGCAGGCCGGACGGGTTGTCGGAGGTCGCCTCGTAGCAGTTCTTCGCCGGCACCAGGAACACCGTGGCGCCGGCCGAGTGGGCGGCGGCCATCTTGTGCGTGATGCCGCCGATCTGGCCCACCTTGCCGTCGACGGAGATGGTGCCGGTGCCCGCGATGAACGTCGACCCGGCCAGGTCACCCGTGGTGAGCTTGTCGACCACCGCCAGGCTGAACATCAGCCCGGCCGACGGCCCGCCCACGTTGGCGAGGTTGAAGTCGACGGTGAACGGCGCCCACGGCGCGTCGAGGACCGCCACGCCCATGAAGCCGTAGTCACGATCCTTGTTCGTTCCCAGCGTAATTTGCGCGACCCCGGCGGGCTCGTTCTTGCGGCGGTAGTCGATCGTCACGACCTGACCGGGCTTGGTGTTCTTCAGGAACCCGGTGAACTGCTCGACGCTGGCGACCGGGGTGCCGTTGACCGCGTCGATCGCGTCGCCGGACTTCAGCTTGCCCGCCGACGGACCGGGGTCGGTGACGGTCGCGACGGTGACCGCGACCGGGTACTTCAAGAAGCCCAGCGCGGCGTAGGCGGCGCTGTCCTCGGACTGCTTGAAGTCGGCGTTGTTGGCCTTGTCGACGTCCTCGCGCGACTTGCCCGGCGGGTAGACGAGATCGCGCGGGATCAGCTGTTCCTGGCCCGAAAGCCACAGCGTCAGCGCTTCCCCGAGGGTGAGGTCGTCGCGCTGGGACACCGTCGTCATGTTGAGATGGCCGGTCGTCGGGTGCGTCTCGGTGCCCTCGATCGCGACCACCTGCTTGCCGTCGACCTCACCGAGCGTGTCGAACGTCGGGCCCGGGCCCAGGGACACAAACGGCACCGTCACCACCGCGAGCAGCACGCCGAAGACCACGATCGGCACCAGCGCGACGAACAACGTGAGAATCCGCCTGTTCACGCGCCTACCCTATCCGGCACCTGCTCAGGCTCGTTCACCAAGAGCGTGACCACAGATGGCGCGTTGCGTCCCCGCGGTGAGTACCGTTGACGTTATGCCTGACCTGCCATTCGGCTTCTCCTCCGGCGACGACCCGGAGCGCGAGAAGAAAGATCCCGGTTCCGGCTCGGGGGGATCCGATCCTATGGGCGCCTTCGGTATGGGCGGGGAATTCGGCATGGGCGACCTGGGCCAGATCTTCACCCAGCTGGGCCAGATGTTTTCCAGCGCGGGCACCGTCATGGCCGGCGGCAAGGCGTCGGGTCCGGTGAACTACGAGTTGGCGCGCCGGGTCGCGTCGAGCTCGATCGGCTTTGTCGCGCCCATTCCCGCCTCGACGACCAAGGCGATCGCCGACGCGGTCCACCTCGCCGAGACATGGCTGGACGGCGCGACGGCGCTGCCCGCGGGCACGTCGAAGGCGGTGGGCTGGAGCCCCAGCGACTGGGTCGACCACACGCTGGAGACCTGGAAGCGGCTGTGCGATCCGATGGCCGAGCAGATCGCGACGGTGTGGGCGTCCTCGCTGCCCGAAGAGGCCAAGAGCATGGCCGGGCCGCTGATGGCGATGATGTCGCAGATGGGCGGCATGGCGTTCGGCTCGCAGCTCGGCCAGGCGCTGGGACGGTTGTCGCGCGAGGTGTTGACGTCGACCGACATCGGTCTGCCGCTCGGCCCCAAAGGGGTGGCCGCGATCCTGCCGGACGCCGTCGACTCGTTCGCCTCCGGACTTGAGCAGCCGCGCAGCGAGATCCTGACGTTCCTGGCCGCCCGCGAGGCGGCGCACCACCGGCTGTTCAGCCACGTGCCGTGGCTGTCCAGCCAGTTGCTGGGCGCGGTCGAGGCCTACGCCAGCGGCATGAAGATCGACATGTCCGGGATCGAGGAGCTGGCGCGCGACTTCAATCCCGCGTCCCTGTCCGATCCGGCGGCCATCGAGGAGCTGCTCGGGCAGGGGGTTTTCGAGCCGAAAGCCACACCGGCGCAAAAGCAGGCGCTGGAACGGCTCGAGACGCTGCTCGCATTGATCGACGGCTGGGTGCAGGTGGTGGTCACCGCGGCCCTGGGCGACCGGATCCCGGGCACCGCCGCGCTCAGCGAGACGCTGCGCCGCCGCCGGGCCAGCGGCGGGCCGGCCGAGCAGACGTTCGCGACGCTGGTCGGCCTCGAGCTGCGGCCGCGCAAGCTGCGCGAGGCGGCCGCCCTCTGGGAGCGGCTGACGGAGGCCGCCGGGGCCGACGCGCGCGACGCCGTCTGGCAACACCCGGACCTGCTGCCCGGCGCCGAGGACCTCGACGAGCCGGCCGGCTTCATCGACCGCGTCATCGGCGGGGACACCAGCGGCATCGACGAGGCCATCGCGAAGCTCGAGGAGCCCGATTCGGGCGGCGACGCCGCCGACAACTGATCAGCTCGCCGCCGTTTGCTGGCGGTGCTACGTTGCACACCAGTCGAATGTCGGGCCGACTCTTTGCGAGCGAACATGGTCAGGATTGCCAGCGCGATGCGCACCGCCCTGGCGGAAGCCTGCATCGGTATGGCCGGCGTTTTGCTGGTATCCGGGTGCGGCGCGGCGCCGCCCTCGACGCGGGCGACGCCGTCGGCTCCCACCGCTGCCACCTCGGCCAGCCCGCCCGCGACGGCGAGGACGACCGCCGACGGCGTATACGGCGACCCGGATGCAGCGGCCAAGTACTGGGTTCAGCAGTCGCTGGAGGACACCTGTGGGTTGGCTTCGGTGGCCGACGTGGTCGGTGAGGTCACCGGCAACCCCCCGACGGAGCAGCAGATCATCAAGCTGGCCCAGAGCACGCCCTCGGTGATCCGCGACGGCCCGATCTATTTGCCCACCGGCGACCCGGGCCACGAGACCGAAGCCGGTGGCATCGACATGGCCGACACCGTCGTGCTGCTCGAGCACTACGGCATCAAATCGCGCATGATCTACGACACGCAGCCGGACCAGACCGGGTTGTCGGCGCTGGAGCAGTACCTCGGTTCCGGCCGCAAGGTGATTGCGTGGGTCAACGGCGGAACCATTTTGAACAGCGACGACCAGCGCACCTCGCCCGATCACTTGCTGGTGGTCACCGGGGTCGACACCAACAACGACACCGTGCATCTCAACGACCCCTACGCCGACCACGCCAACACGAAGGTCAGCATCAAGCGCTTCATGACGGCCTGGAAGGTCGGGCAGAAATCGATCGTCGTCACCGGTTGAACGTGCGCCGCGGCGCTGTGGATAACTGAGCCCGGGGTCGCCCGTCGGCCCGGCACTGTCTCCCGCCATCCCTCGATTTCCCGAAGTAGCCCTGCGGTGTGTCGGCATTATTGCCAGATCGAAGGACTTGACGTATGGTTCATCCGTACGCTCGATACTATAGGTATGCATTACTGGTCTAATGGTCTACCTAAGGTTTGGCGACGGAAGGAAGCCAATGAGTGCACTTTCACTAAGCACTGCAGTCCGCGACGAGTTTTCTCTTGGGCATGGCCTTACCTGGCGTGATCCGGACATCGACTGCACGCTGGTCGTTTCGCAGCCGTCGGCAGACCCTGACTTGTGGTCCGAGTACTCGGCGGGCGCCCAATCCAGCTATCGCAGGCATGGTGTTGAGTGCGCTCTCGACATCGAAGCGCTGCGCAGCGGAGCCGACACCACCATGTTCTTCGCCGTCATCGATGATGACGGACGGGTCGTGGCGGGCGTGCGAGCCAAGGGCCCACTGAGGTCGATTGAGGATGCGCATGCCATCGCTGAGTGGGCGGGGCAACCCGGCGAACAGGCCGTCCGAAATATGATCGCCGACCGCATACCGTCCGGGATTCTGGAGATGAAGTCGGCCTGGGCAGCCGACAATTCGGACCGGAAACGTAGTCTTACCCGCGCTATAGCCCGCAGCGGTTTCCATATGATGGTCATCCTTGATTCGCAATTTTGTATGGCCACAGCCCCGACAACCATTCTGAATCGGTGGCGTTCTTCTGGCGGAGTGGTGGCCGCCATTCCGGCGACTCCCTATCCCGACGAACGCTACCGAACCAAGATGATGTGGTGGAACCGACGTGATTTCTTCAACCACGCGGAACCAGATCAGATTGCCAAGACCATCGTCGAGACGAAATACCTCCTCCACGAGTTACACCGCCGCGGTCGGGTCGATCCCGTTCATCCGAAGTGGATCACCACCAATCACAACCAACTAATCCGCCCTAGCCGTTCTGAGGTCGCCTGACATCCCCATCGTCGGGCGCCGAAAATCCCAATCCGAAAATCTCAAAGGTCTTGCAATGGATAACAACCCGGATGACGTCTGGATCATGTTCATTACGGATGTCGAGTCCCGCGACAAATTGCTCAGCTACAGCAGAGGGTCGCAATGGGAGGTGGATCCGAATACCGCCGCGGCGCTGATCTTGGTGGGCGCAGCGGTGAGGTCGCCCACGCCCACCCAACCACAAGAGGGCCCCGTCAACGGGGTCAATCGCGTCAATGGGGTTGTTGGGGTGCCCGCAGCCTCTGTCGAGAGCCCCTGACGTTCGTTGGCCACCGGTGGGCCTTTGGATGATTGAGCGCGGTCAGAGTGTCTCGAAAGCCGTCTCGTTAGATACCGAACGCTGCTAATAGCGGGGCGAATTGCTGGCTGAGTTGTAAAAGAATTATCAGACTAACGATCGCTGCTAGCCAAAAGGCAACAAACAGAACGAAAGGTGGCCCCACAAAACCCAAGAACAGGAAGGTCGCGAGGACCTGCGGGTCGGCGGCGATCGCGCTGACCAACCCGCTCGCCTCCGCAGGCAATTCCTGCAAGTTCTGCAGAAACGAGGCGAGGGCGGCCTCGATGTCGGTGTACGAGAACGCACCGGCAGTCAGGTGCTGCACGAACTGGTCGTTGAACGCCGCTGCCTGACCGGCTAGCGCCTGATAGTTCGCGGCGTGGTGAGCGAACACCTTGGCGATGGCACCGGACACCTCATCGGCCGCCGCCGGCACTATCGCCGTGGTCGGCGCCGCCGCCACCTTGTGCGCGGCCTCGACGTCCAGGCCGATATTGGCCAGATTCGCCGCCGCCGTGTGCAGCGCCTCCGGGGTGACCATTACCTGCGACATTGGTCCACCTTCTAGCTAGCCCCTGGCTGTCACGAGCTCCGGCGTCCTCCCGCCCGTCAGAACACGAATGTCCAGCGTATGGCGGCGCTGCGGCGCGGCATTAAGTAACCGAATACTGCACTTTCCCGCCTTGGCGCGGCGTCCTCCACCGTCAGAACAGAAAAATTGAAGGCCGTCTCGGGTTGTCGTTAAATGCCTTTCGCCCAGAGGCGGCGCCTGTGGATAACTGAGCGCGGCGCTGGGCGCCCGGCTGGCACAGTCTGAATCCATGACCCAGGCCGCCGCGGTTTCGCTGTATGCGCTGGACCCGGGGATGCCGGTGCTGCTGCGGCCCGACGGCGCCGTGCAGGTCGGCTGGGATCCGCGCCGCGCCGTGCTGGTCCGCCCGCCGTGCGGACTGGCCGCGGCGGAGCTGGCCACGCTGCTGCGGTCCATGCGGTCGCCGATGCCGCTATCCCAGCTGCGGCGCCACGCCGTCGACCGCGGGTTGCAGGACGGTGACGGCCTGACCCACCTCGTCGCGCAACTGGTGGGGGCGGGCGTCGCGACCGAATGCCGACGGTCCCGGGGCCGGTCGGCATCGATCCGCGTGCACGGGCGCGGGCCGCTGTCCGAGCTGCTCGTGGAATCGCTGCGCTGCTCGGGGGCCCGCGTCGCGCACAGCAGCCAGCCCCACGCCGCCGTGTCCCCGGGCGACGTCGACCTCGTCGTGCTGTCGGACTATCTGGTCGCCGACCCGCGCATGGTGCGCGACCTGCACGCCCGCGGCGTTCCGCACCTTCCCGTTCGCGTCCGCGACGGCACGGGTCTGGTGGGCCCGCTGGTCATCCCCGGCGTGACCAGTTGCCTCGGGTGTGCCGACCTGCACCGCAGCGACCGCGACGCCGCGTGGCCGGCCATCGCCGCCCAGCTGCGCGACACCGTCGGCGTGGCCGACCGGGCCACCCTGCTCGCGACAGCGGCCCTGGCGCTCAGCCAGGTGAACCGGGTGATCGCGGCGGTGCGCGGCCAGGAGGCGGTGCCCGACCCCGCCCCGCCGCCGGCGCTCAACGCAACGTTGGAGTTCGACCTGGCCGCCGGCTCGATCGTCGCGCGCCAGTGGACCAAGCACCCGCTGTGCTCGTGCTAGCCGAGCCGCCTCGTGCAAAGACAACCTATGGTCCGGATCACGGGCCCCGCGCGCCGAGCGTCGTGGATGATGGAGACGTGGCAGACATCAAACGCGGCCGCGCTGCGCGCAACGCGAAGCTGGCCAGCATCCCCGTCGGCTTCGCCGGCCGGGCGGCCCTGGGCTTCGGCAAGCGGCTGACGGGCAAGTCCAAGGACGAAGTCCAGGCCGAGATGCTCGAGAAGGCCGCCAACCAGTTGTTCACCGTGCTGGGTGAACTCAAGGGCGGGGCGATGAAGGTCGGCCAGGCCCTGTCTGTGATGGAGGCCGCCATCCCAGAGGAGTACGGCGAGCCCTACCGCGAGGCGCTGACCAAGCTGCAGAAGGACGCCCCGCCGCTCCCCGCCGCCAAGGTGCACCGGGTCCTGGACGCCCAGCTCGGCACCAAGTGGCGGGACCGGTTCAGCTCCTTCGACGACACCCCGATCGCCTCGGCCAGCATCGGCCAGGTGCACAAGGCGGTGTGGTCCGACGGCCGCGAGGTCGCCGTCAAGATCCAGTACCCGGGCGCCGACGAGGCGCTGCGCGCCGACCTGAAGACCATGCAGCGGATGGTCGGCGTCGTCAAACAGCTCTCGCCCGGCGCCGACGTCCAGGGAGTGGTCGACGAGCTGATCGAGCGCACCGAGATGGAGCTCGACTACCGGCTGGAGGCCGACAACCAGCGCAAGTTCGCCAAGGCGTATCACGACAGCCCGCACTTCCTGGTGCCGCACGTCGTGGCCAGCGCGCCGAAGGTGGTGGTCCAGGAGTGGATCGAAGGGATCCACATGGCGGAGATCATCCGCAACGGGACCCGCGAGCAGCGCGACCTGATCGGCACCCGGCTGCTCGAGCTCACGTTCGACGCGCCGCGCCGGCTGGGCATGCTGCACGGCGACGCGCACCCCGGAAATTTCATGCTGATGCCCGACGGCCGGATGGGCGTCATCGACTTCGGCGCGGTCGCGCCCCTGCCGGGCGGCTATCCCGTCGAGCTCGGGATGACGATCCGGTTGGCGCGCGACAAGAACTACGACCTGCTGTTGCCGACCATGGAGAAGGTCGGCTTCATCCAGAAGGGCCAGCAGGTGTCGGTCCGCGACATCGACGAAATGCTGCGCCAGTACGTCGAGCCCATCCAGGTCGACGTCTTCCACTACACCCGCAAGTGGCTGCAGAAGATGACCCTGGTTCAGATGGACCGGTCGGTTTCTCAGATCCGGACGGCCCGGCAAATGGACTTGCCGCCCAAGCTGGCGATACCGATGCGTGTCATCGCGTCCGTCGCCGCGATCCTCTGCCAGCTGGACGCGCACGTGCCGATCAAGGCGCTCTCGGAGGAACTGATCCCCGGCTTCGCCGAGCCCGACACCGCGGTCGTCTAACTCCACGAGGGTGCAACTACCGACGCCCTCTCTCGAGAAACGCGTCGCCAGTTGCACTTTCGCGGCTTAGGTTTCCCTAGGCGGCGACATCTTTGCGCGGACGCCCACGCGGTCGCTTGCGGCTGACGATCGACCCCCGCTCGAAAATCTCGCCGCCCCACACGCCCCACGGCTCGGCCCGCTCCAGCGCCGCCGTCAGGCACTGGCGCCGGACCGGGCAGCCCGCGCACAGCGTCTTGGCGCGTTCGAGGTCGGCCGGGGCCTCGGCGAACCACAGGTCGGGATCGTCGACGTGACAAGGCAATTCCGGCAACCTCGGTCTTGGGACTGACAGTGCCGACATGTCCTGTTCACCTGCTTCCTGGTCGGGGTGGCTATCCTTCGCGGTGATCCGGACCAGGTTGGGAGGCTTCCCAAATAACTGTGGCCACGGATCCTGTTGACTTCGGGTCCGTGGCCATCTGGGCAAAACCGGGCTAGTTAGGTATAGCCCCGATTCACGGACGCGTCGGTCGCGGCGGCGACACGGTGCTTCACCGCGGCCGCCGACACGGCGGCATGGGCGGCGTGGGAGGTGGACTTGGACCGGCCTTCAGCGGGCACCGAGGCGGCCGCGCATACACCGAACGCGTTGGTAATCATCGGGGCGGGCCTCCTCTCAGCTGGCAGCGGTCTGCGGCTTCGAGGGTAAATGGTAGCGGACGCCGCCCACAACCGATTTTCTGACCTGCGGATTCGGCGCCCTCA
Organism: Mycobacterium sp. IEC1808; assembly: GCF_002101935.1. NCBI lineage: Bacteria > Bacillati > Actinomycetota > Actinomycetes > Mycobacteriales > Mycobacteriaceae > Mycobacterium > Mycobacterium sp. IEC1808. The sequence continues at coordinate 11,834 of NZ_LQPV01000003.1, forward strand.
GCGGGCCTGCCGGACCAACTCGAGCACGTCGGGCCCGTACTGCTCGAGCTTTCGCGCGCCGATGCCCGGGATCGCGATCAGCGCCGTCTCGTCGTCGGGAAGCAGCTCGGCGATCGCGATCAGGGTGTTGTCGGAAAAGACGATGTACGGCGGCATCTTCTGTTCGGTGGCGACGTTCAGCCGCCACGCCTTGAGCTTGAGCAACAAGTCCTCGTTGACGTCGCCGGCGCACGTAGTGCAGCGCCGCAGCATGATGGCCGCCGGGGTGGTCAGGTCGTTGTTGCAGATCCGGCAGCGCGTCGCCGTCCCCCGATTGCGCCGGGACTTGGCCGGCGCGGCGTCGGCGCGCGTCTGCGGCGCGATGCCGTTGAGGAACCGCGACGGCTTGCGGCTCTGCCGCCCGCCGGGACTGCGGGCCAGCGCCCAGCTGAGCGCCAAATGTATTCGCGCCCTGGTGATTCCGACGTAGAGCAGCCGGCGCTCCTCCTCGACGGCCTCACTTTCGGGGCCATGCGCCAGCGCGTGTGAGATCGGTAGCGTGCCGTCGGCCAGCCCGACCAGGAACACCGCGTCCCACTCGAGCCCCTTCGCGGCGTGCAGCGAGGCCAGCGTGACGCCCTGGACCACCGGCGGGTGGCGGGAGTCGGCGCGCATCCGCAGCTCGGCCAGCAGCCCGGGCAGGTCGAGCTGCGGGCGCTGCGCCACCTCGTCGTCGACCAGCTCGGCCAACCCCGCCAGCGCCTCCCAGCGATCCCGGGCCCGGGCGCCGGTCGGTTCCTCGGCCGTCAGGCCCAGCGGCTCGAGGACCGCGCGGACGACCTCGGGCAAGGTGGCCGCCGGATCCGCGTCGCCCCGGCCGGCCGCGCGCTGCAGCGCCAACAGCGCCTGCTTGATCTCCTGACGGTTGAAAAACCCCTCGCCGCCGCGGATCTGGTAGGTGATGCCGGCCTCGGTCAGGGCCTCCTCGTAGACCTCGGATTGCGCGTTGACCCGGTAGAGCACCGCGATTTCCGATGGCGCCGTGCCGGATTCGATCAGCCGGGCGATCGATTTGGCGACCGCGGCGGCCTCGGCGGTTTCGTCGGGGTGCTCGTGAAACGACGGCACCGGGCCGGGCGCGCGCTGGCCGGACAGCTGCAGCTTGCTGCCGGCGACGCGGCCCCGCGCGGCGGCGATCACCTGATTGGCCAGCGACACCACCTGCGGCGTGGACCGGTAGTCGCGTTCCAGGCGCACCACGGTGGCGTCCGGGAACCGCCGCGAGAAGTCGAGCAGGAACCGCGGCGTGGCCCCGGTGAACGAGTAGATGGTCTGGTTGGCGTCGCCGACGACGGTCAGGTCGTCGCGGTCGCCCAGCCAGGCCGCGAGCACGCGCTGCTGCAGCGGGGTGACGTCCTGGTACTCGTCGACGACGAAGCAGCGGTAGCGCCCGCGGAACTCGTCGGCGACGGCCGCGTCGTTCTCGATGGCGGCGGCCGTGTGCAGCAGCAGGTCGTCGAAGTCCAGCAGCGTCACCGATTCGTCGCGGACCTTCAGCGCCTCGTAGGCGTCGTAGACGGCGGCGATCTGCTTGGCGTCCATCGGGACGTCCCGGCCGGCCTCGGCCACGGCGGGCGCGTACTCCTCGGGGCCGATCAGCGACGCCTTGGCCCACTCGATCTCCCCGGCGAGGTCGCGGACGTCGTCGGTGCTGACGTTCATCCGGCAGCGGCTGGCCGCGCGGGCGACGACGGCGAACTTGCTGTCGAGCAGCTGCCAGCCGGTGTCGCCGACGACGCGCGGCCAGAAGTACCGCAGCTGGCGGTGCGCGGCGGAGTGGAAGGTCAGGGCCTGCACGGCGCCGACCCCGGGACCCGCGTGCCCGGCGTTGGCGAGCGTGCGCAACCGGGAGCGCATCTCCCCCGCCGCACGCTGGGTGAACGTGACCGCCAGGACCTGGCCGGCCGCGACGTGACCGCCCGCGACGAGCTGGGCGATGCGGTGGGTGATGGTGCGGGTCTTGCCCGTTCCGGCACCCGCGAGCACGCAGACCGGTCCGCGGGGCGCCAGCACCGCTTCGCGCTGCTCGTCGTCCAGCCCGGCGGTCAGTGCGTCGGCGACCATCGGCATGGCGTCCATCTTGTCAGCGATGGCCGACAAACCGGGTGCGGCGCCACGTGTGAATCGGGTCGCTTCGGAATTCGTGGCCCGCTCCGCTTACCCCGATTGCCCAACTCCTCAGCATCCCGCTGCGCGGAATCCATCGTCGTCGCGCTACGTTGGATTGATCATGTCCTCGCTTACCATGTACACGACCTCCTGGTGTGGCTTCTGCCACCGGCTCAAGACGGTGCTGCGCTCCGACGGCATCTCCTACGACGAGGTCGACATCGAGCGAGACCCGGCGGCGGCGGAGTTCGTCAGCTCGGTCAACGGCGGCAATCGGACGGTCCCGACCGTGAAGTTCGCCGACGGGTCGACGCTGACCAATCCGAGTGCGGCCCAGATCAAAGCGAAGCTGGCCGAAGTCGGCTAAACGCCGCCGGGGCGCCTACGATATCGGCCATGGCGTCGGGTGCGCGAGTCCCTTTCCTCGGCAAAGCTTTTGCGCTGATCGCCTGCGGTGCCCTGGCCGTGTCGGCGTGCTCGCACGCCGTGGAGCGCACGGGCGCGGAGCGGGCAGCCGACGCGGAATCGCTGATCGTCAGCGTGGAAGACGTGCGGCACATCGCCAACTTCGAGGGCCTCTCCCCTTATGAGTACGCGGACCGGCACCAGCCGGCGCCGACGGACCTCAAAGCGCCGTTCCCGTGCCGGGCGGTGGGCAGCAGCGACCTCACGTTCGCCTCGGGCTGGAAGCAGTTCCGCGCCGTCGCCTACAGCGGCACGACCGACGACCTGGAGCCGGGCGGCATCGCCCCGCTGAACCAGGTCAGCCATGCCGTCGCCGTGTACGGGGACCCCGGCGCCGCGCGCGGGGCCCTCGACCGGCTGGAATCGACGCTGAAGGACTGCGCGGCGTTGCACGACAGCGCCTACGACTTCGCGCTGGAGCGGCCGGACGCCTCCACCCTGAAGCTGACTTCCGCCGGGTGGAGTCACGTGTATCGCGTGAAGTCCTCGGTATTGGTGTCCGTGGGCGTGTTGGGTATCGAGCCGACGGAGCAGGTCGCCAACGGCGTCCTTCAGGCGATCGCCGACCGCATCAGGTAGCCGTGTCAGTCGAGCACGGCCCAGGATTCGATGATCACTCGGGCGATCGAGATCGAGCCGGGCAGCAGGAGTTTGGAGTCTGAGGCGCTGCTCCAATCGCCGACGGCGAGCGCCGCGCGCACCTCGTCGCGGGTGAACCATTGCGCCTCGGCGATCTCGCCGTCGTTGAACGAGAACTCCTCGCTCGGGTCGGCCACGGCATGGAAGCCGACCATCAGCGAGCGCGGGAAAGGCCACGGCTGGCTACCCAGGTAGCGCACGTCGCGCACCGTCAGCCCGATCTCCTCCCGGATCTCCCGGGCGACGCACACCTCGAACGACTCACCGGCCTCGACGAACCCGGCGAGCAACGAGAACATCCGCTCGGGCCACACCGCCTGGCGGGCCAGCACCGCCCGGTCGCCGCCGTCATGGACGAGGCAGATCACCGCCGGGTCGATGCGCGGGAACTCCTCGTGGCCGGTGACCGGGTTGACCCGCGCCCAGCCGCCCCGCGCCGGGCGCGTCGGTGAGCCGTCCACCGCGCTGAATCGCGCGCTGTCATGCCAATTGAGCAGCGCGATGGCCGACGACACCAGTTGGCTGCTGGTGTCGTCGAAGATCGGGCCGAGGCTGCGCAGGTTCAGCACCTCCGTCTTGACGTCGGGGTCCTCGGGCGCCTGCAGCGCGGCGCGGACCGCCCAGACATGGCGGCCGCCGTCGATGCGGCCCAGGAAAACCGCTTCGGGCGGCGGCTTGTCGCCCAGCGCGGACGCGGCGCCAAGCACCACCCGGCCGTCGGCGACCAGAACCTGGTTGCGCGAATCTACCCGCAGCAGCGCCGCATCCGCCCACCCCGCCGTCGCGGCGTCGACGTCGGTGCGTAGCTGGTCGGCGCGGTCGGCGCCGACGCGCGACAGCAGCGGGACACTCTGCAGCTGGAAGTCCACGATCGCCTAGTGCCCCGCGTGCCGGATGTAGAGCAGCCGGTCGGTGGCCTCGATCGCGTCCACCTCGGGGGCGCCGATGCGCAGCAGGTGACCGTCGCGGACCACGCCGAGCACGATGTCGCGCAAATGCCTTGGGGAGCCACCGATTTCGGTCTGCTCGACCTCGCGTTCGGCGATGGCCAGCCCGGCGTCGGGGGTCAGCAGGTCCTCGATCATCTCCACCACGCTGGGCGTGCTGGTGGCAAGGCCGAGCAGCCGGCCGGCGGTTTCCGAGGAGACCACCACCGAGTCGGCGCCCGACTGCTGCAACAGATGCTGGTTCTCGGCCTCGCGGATGGACGCCACGATCTTGGCCTTGGGCGCGATCTCCCGCGCCGTCAGCGTCACCAGCACGGCGGTGTCGTCGCGGCTGGTGGCGACGACGATCGACGCCGCGTGCTGCGCGCCGGCCAGCCGCAGCACATCGGACCGAGTGGCGTCGCCGCGGACGGTGACCAGCCCGGCCGCCGCGGCGTGCTCGAGGGCGGACGGATCCATGTCGACGACGACGACCTCGCCCTGAGAGGCCTCGTCGCCGAGGATCGCGCCGACCGCCGTTTTGCCCTTGGTGCCGTACCCGATCACGATCGTGTGGTTGCGCACTTTGCTCCTCCAACGCTGAATCTTCCACGCCTGCCGGGACCGCTCCGAGAGCACCTCGAGCGTCGTGCCGACCAGCACCGCCAGGAACGCGATCCGCAGCGGAGTGAAGACCACCGTGTTGACCAGGCGCGCGGTTTCCGAGTAGGCGGTGATGTCGCCGTAACCGGTGGTCGACAGCGACACCGCCGAGAAGTACAGGCAGTCCAGGAACGTCAGTGGCGCGCCCCGCACGTCGCGGTAACCGCCGCGATCCAGATACACGACGACGGTGGCGGCCAACAACACCAGCAGCGCGATCGCGACCCGGCGGGTGATGACGCGGGTGGGGCTCGCGGGGTCTTCGGGAATGCGCAGCACGCCGACCAACTGGTGACCGGGCTGGGCGGTCAGGGTTTCGTCCAGGCCGCTGAGTTTGCGCGCCCTACCGTTGCCCACGAGTCCTATGTAACCACGCTGGCGAGCCTGCCATCAGGTGGACGGTCGCCGAGCAACGCGGCCAACTCGTCGGGATCCGGCAGTTCCTCGGGCGTCACGGTGGCGCCGGTGCGCACGTAGTAGAACGCGGTGCGCACCGACGACTCCGGGAGTTGCGACAACGCCGCCCAGGCCAACCGGTAGACGGCGAGCTGGACCGCGGCCTGCCGCATGGCTTCGGGCCCGCGCGGGGGCTCGCCGGTCTTCCAGTCAACGACGGTGGCGCCGCCGTCCGGGTCGGCGAACACGGCGTCGATGCGGCCGCGCACCACGGTCTCGCCGATCGGCATCTCGAACGGAACCTCGACGGCCACCGGCGTGCGCGCCGCCCACCCCGATTTCGCGAACGCCTCCTGCAGCGCGGCCAATTCCTGGGTGTCGCCGACCTCGGAGTCCGCCGCGCCCGGCAGGTCGCCGAGGTCGAACAGCGAGTCGGCCCCGTAGAACCGCTGGACCCAGGCGTGAAAGGCGTTGCCCAGCAAGGCATGCGGGTCCGGGCGGGTGGGCAGCCGGTGCACCAGCCGCTGCGCCGCGGCCACCGGGTCACGCGCCAGGTCCACCAGGCCGCTGACGGAGACCTGGCTGGGCAGGCCGTGCGCGGCCGGGCCGGCCGCCCGCGCCCGCTCGGCCAGCAACGCGTCGACGTCGGCCGCCCACCCGTCGACGTCGGCACCGGTCTCGTCCGGATCGGCCGCCATGGCCCCGGTCACCAGCGCGGCCCCGGCTTCGACAGCGCCGCGCCGCCCGGCCAACGGGTCGGCAGGCCACACCGCCTCGACGACGTTGTCGCGCATGGGATTTCGTTCACCGTCGGCGGGATCGGGAGCCCAGTGTTCCACCACCCCGCACGGATCGCCGTCGGCGGCCGAGCGGTCGATGATGTCCTTGAGCTCGCAGAGGAACTCCGACGGGCCGCGCGGTTTGACCCCGGTGGTTCCCCATTGATGGCCGGAAACCAGCAGCGTGTCCTCGGCCCGGGTGATCGCCACGTACAGCAGTCGGCGTTCCTCGTCGACGCGCCGCTGCTCGAGTTGGCGGCGATGCTCGAAGATCTTGTCCGACAGCTGCTTTCGATTTGTAACGTCCGACGTGTCCAGCACCGGGACGCCCAGCGAGCCCGCCGAGGCGCGGTCGCCGCGCAGCAGCGGCGGCAGCTCGGCGGCGTCGGTGAGCCAGCTGCTGCGCGACGCGGTCGACGGGAAGATGCCGCCCGATAGGTGCGCGACCGCGACGACCTGCCACTCGAGACCCTTAGCCGAATGCACGGTGAGGATCTGCACGCGGTCGCGCGCGACCGCCGACGGGGCGGGCGGCAGACCGTTCTCCACGGTCTCGGCGACGTCGAGGTAGGCCAGCAGGCCGGCGACCGACGCCGTCACCGACTGGTCGGTCGCAACCCGCGTTCGCTCGGCGTAGCCGGCGACGACGTCGGCGAACGCGTCGAGGTGTTCGGCGCCGGTCCAGCCGCCCGAGATCGCCGCGCCGGCGCGGACTTCGCAGTCGACACCCAGCGCGCGGCGCACCTCGGCAACCAGGTCGGGCAGCGAATGACCGAGGTGGCCGCGCAGGGCGCGCAGCTCGGCGGCCAGCGCGGTGATGCGCCGATAGCCCGTGGGCGAGTACGCGCCGGCCGGGCCGGGATCGCTGATCGCGTCGGCCAGGCAGGCCGTATCGGGGTCGGGCCCGGCCGCCATCGCGATCGACTCGGGCGACGCCGGGCCCGAGCGTTCCCCGGCTAGGGCCAGCGCGCGCTGCCACAGCGCGGCGATGTCGCGACCGCCGAGGCGCCAGCGCGGGCCGGTCAGCACCCGCATCGCCGCCGCGCCGGCCGTCGGGTCGGCCACCAGCCGCAGCATGGCCACCACGTCGGCGACCTCGGGGATGGACAACAGGCCGGCCAAACCCACCACCTCGACCGGGATTCCGCGCGCGCGAAGCGCGTCGGCGATGGGCGCCGCGTCGGCGTTGCGGCGCACCAGGACCGCGGCCGTCGGCGGGCCGGCGCCGTCGCCCTCGGCCTGCCGGTACCGCCGATGGATCTGGTCGGCGATCCAGTCGCGTTCGGCCACCACGTCGGCCAGCAACGCGCAGCGGACCGTGCCGGGCGGGGCGTCCGGGCGGGGGCGCAGGGCGCGCACGGCGACCGACCGGCGCCGCGCCTCGGCCGAGATGGCGTTGGCCACCCGCAGGGCGCGCGGCGGGTTGCGCCAGCTGGTCCGCAGCTCCAGGACCGGTGCCGGGGTGCCGTCGGAGCGGGGGAAGTCGGTGGAAAACCGCGGCAGGTTGGTCGCCGAGGCGCCGCGCCAGCCGTAGATCGACTGAATCGGGTCACCAACGGCCGTCAGCGCCAGCCCGTCATCTGGAAGATTGGAGCCACCACCGCCGAACAGCGCCGAGAGCGCGATTCGCTGGGCATGCCCGGTGTCCTGGTACTCATCCAGCAGCACCACCCGGTACCGGCTCCGCAGCTCCTCACCCACCTGCGGGAAGGCCACCGCCAGCCGCGCGGCCGACGCCATCTGCATGCCGAAGTCCATCGCCTTCGCGGCGTGCATCCGCTCGTGCAGCGCGTCGAGCAGCGGCACCAGCTCGGCGCGCTCGGTCTGGGTGGCCAGCAGCCGCAGCAGCCACTGGCTGGGCCCGCGGTCGCGCTGGTAGGGGCCGGCCGGCAGCGCGTGAATCAGCCGTTCCAGCTCGACGTGGGTGTCGCGGAGCTGCCCGGTGTCGACGAGATGCTCGGCCAGCTGTCCCCACAACCGCAGCACCATCGAGGTGACCGCGGCCGGTGTCTTGTCGGTGCGCAGCTCCCCGCGGTACCCGCTGACGACGTCGAAGGCCAGCTGCCACAGCTCAGTCTCGCCGAGCAGCCGGGTGTCCGGCTCGACCGGCAGCAGCAGGCCGTGGTCGCGCAGGAGCGAGCCGGCGAAGGCGTGGTAGGTGCTGACCGTCGGGCTGCCTTCCGGGTCGAGGGTCGCGCCGAGACCGATGCCGGCCAGCCGCGCAAGCCGGGAGCGGACCCGGCGCAGCAATTGGCCGGAGGCCTTGCGGGTGAACGTCAACCCGAGCACCTGGCCGGGTGCGGCGTAGCCGTTGGCGACCAGCCACACCACCCGCGCCGCCATCGTCTCGGTCTTACCGGCGCCGGCCCCCGCGATGACGACCAGCGGGCCCTGCGGCGCGGCGATGACGGCGGCCTGCTCGTCGGTGGGCGGGAAAAGGCCCAGCGCACAAGCCAATTCGGCCGGGGTGTAGCGCGGGCTCACGACGCCGCCCCGTCGACGTGGGCGGGGCAGCACCGCCGGATCGGGCAGTGCGTGCAGCCGTCGTTGCGCCGGGCGATGAACTGCGGCCCAGCCGTCGCGTCGGCGGCCCGCCGGACCAGGTCGCGCCATTCGTCGCGGGCGGCCGCGGTCAGCGGATCCTGCTCGCGCACGGTGGCGCCGCCGGCCCCCGTCTTGCCGACGTAGACCAGTCGCGCGCCGCCCGGCTCTTCGCCCGCGTCGATCATGCCCTCGGCCACCGCCAGCTGATACATCGCCAGCTGCGCGTGTTGTTGGGCGTCGTCCTTGCTGACGGGCGACTTGCCGGTCTTGATGTCGACGATCACCAGCCGGCCGGCCGCGTCGCGTTCCAGCCGGTCGACCCGGCCGCGCAGCCGGATCTCGCCGCGGTCAGCGCGCGGCCGCGTCAGGGTCCCGTCGAGGCCCACCTCGACGCCGACCTCGGTCAGCTCGCCGCGGGTCTGCGCCCGCCACGCGACGAACGCCTCGACCATCGCGCGGTGGCGGGCCAGTTCGTTGGCCGAATGCCACCGCGCCTCGAATGGCAGGTGTTGCCACGCGCGGTCCAGCTCGGCGAGCAGTTGCGATTCCGTTTTGGCCGGTTCGGCGATCAGCGCGTGCAGCACCGAGCCGATGGTGGAGCGCAGCTCCCGCGCGTCGGTGCCGCCGTGCCGCTCGGCCAGCCAACGCAGCGGGCAGTCGTTGAGCGTCTGCAGGGTCGACGGCGTCAGTGTCACCGGGTCGGCGGCGGCGCGTAGCGGTTCGGTGGTGCTGACCGGGATCAGGCCGTGCCAGCCGGCCGGGTCGGCCCCGGGCACGCCGGCTTTGGCCAGCCGAGCCAATTGCGTTGCCGCGCAACGGCGCACGGCGTCGTCCACGGCTCCGTCGGGCGCGCACACGACGCCACGCAGCCGGCCGACCAGCGCCGCCGCGGACAACACCCGGGGTGTCGAGACCGGTTGTGCCGCAACGGGATCGCCGTCGGACCACTGCGCGATTTCGGAGAAGAACGCCGAGGGCAACGCGGCGTCCCCGTCCGTCCCGTCCGCGTCGCTGTCCACCGCCGTCACCAGCAGCCGGCGGCGCGCCCGGCCCATGGCCGCCACCAGCAGCCTGCGCTCCTCGGCCAGCAGCGGAGCGCGCACCGAGGCGTCCGCGGTGACGCCGTCGAGCGCGTCGAGCAGCCGTTGCGTGTTCAGCACACCGCCGCGAGGAATGGTGTTGGGCCACAAGCCTTCCTGCAGACCGGCGATGATCACGAAGTCCCACTCGTGTCCCAGCGCGGCGTGGGCGCTGAGCACCCTGACCTGCTCCGCCTGCGACACCGGCTCGGGGTTGGCGCCGGGCAGCTGCAGCGCGGCGACGTGCTCGACGAGCCCGCGCAGCGACGCGCCGGGCGTGCGGGACACGTACTGGTCGGTGACGTCGAACAGGGCGGTCGTGGCCTCGAGGTCCCGGGTGGCCTGGGCGCCGGCGGGGCCGCCGCGCTCGATGGCCGACAGCCAGCGGCGCTGCAGGCCGGACCGATGCCAGGCGGCCCAGAGGGTGTAGCGCGGGTCTTGGCCCTCGCCGTGGCAGCGCGCGGCCGCGTCCAGGACGGCACGCACCCGACCCAGCGCGCGGGCGTGCGGCCCGGGCAAGGGCGCGTCGGCCTGCAGGGCCGCGACGAGAAGGTCGCCGAGGTCGTCAGGCGCACGATCGGCGTTGGCGCGCCGCAGGGTTCGGCGCAGTTGCCGCAGCGACACCGGGTCGATGCGGCCGATGGGTCCGGTCAGCAACGCCAGCGCCTGGTCGCCGTTGAGCCCGTCCGCGGTGGCCGCCAGCACCGTGAGCAGCGCACGCGCCGCCGGCTCGTCCGACAGCGGTCCGCTTGACGCGGCCGCGGCCACCGGGACGCCGGCGGCGGCCAGGGCGCGCGGCAACCGCGCCCCGGCGCGTGGCACCGACCGCACGATGACGGCCATCTGCGACCACGGAATCCCGTCCATCAGGTGGGCACGCCGCAACGCGTCGGCGATCAGGGCCGCCTCCGCATGCGCCGACGCGGCCAGTCGGGCGGTGACGGATCCCTCGTCGGGCCCGACGCCCTCGATGCACCTGCCGGCGCCACCGCCGGGTAACCGGCGCGCGATGCCGCTGACGGCGCGCGCGACGGCGGGCGCGCAGCGATGGGATGCCGCGAGCGTCACCGACGGTGAATCGTCGGTCAACAGCCCCGACGCCTCGCCGCCCCGGAAGCCGAACACCGCCTGGTTGGGATCACCGGCGACCAGCGTCACCTCGGTGCCGGCGGCCAGCACCCGAACCAGGCGGGCGGCCTGCGGGTCGAGCTGCTGGGCGTCGTCGATCAGCAGGACGCGCACCCGGGCACGTTCGGCCGCCAGCAATTCCGGGTCGACGGCGAAAGCCTCCAGCGCGGCCCCGACCAATTCGGCGGCGCCGAGCGCCGGCGAGGTCGCCTGCGGCGCCGCCGTCCCGACCGCCGCGCGCAGTAGCATCACCTGCTCGTACTGCCGCGCGAATTGGCCGGCGGCGGTCCATTCGCCACGCCCGCGCAGACGTCCCAGCCGCTCCAATTCTTGCGGGTCGACGCCGCGTTCGGCGCAGCGCGCCAACAGGTTTCGCAGCTCGGTGGCGAAGCCGGCGGTGGCCAGCGCGGGCCGCAGGTGGGACGGCCACGCACTCGCCGCCCGGGGCCCGTCTTCGAGGTCGCCGGCCAGCAGTTCGCGGATGATGGCGTCCTGTTCGGCGCTGGTGAGCAGCCGCGGGGGCGGATCGCCGGCGCGCTCGGCGGCCCGGCGCAACACCGCGTACGCGTAGCTGTGCACGGTGCGGACCAGCGGCTCGCGCACCGCGGCACGGCCCGCGGCATTGCGCGATCGCAGCAGCGCCGTCGTCAACGCGCTGCGCGCCCGCGGCCCCATCCGCCCGGAACCGGTAAGCAGCAGAACCGATTCCGGATCGACACCCGCGCCGATCTGGGCGATCGCGGCGTCGACCAACAGGCTGCTCTTGCCGGTGCCGGGCCCGCCCAGGACACGCACCCGTCCGCGCAGGCCGGGCGCCAGCACGGTGCGGGCCTCGTCGTCCCAGGTGTATGACATGGCTGCATGCAATCACGTGGGTCTGACAGCTTCCGGGATACTGGACCCGAGAAGCCGAAACGCGAGGAGGGGATGGATGAGCAACGGTCCCGATGACGTGGTGCCCGAGGCGGACGCGGCCGAACAGCGCCTGGCCCTCGACCCGGAGGAGGAGGCCGGCCTGGACACGGCCTACCTCGACGCCGCCGCGGATCGCGATGCCAACGAGGCGGACGTCATCGAGCAGGCGTACATCGTCCCGGTCGACGACGACTGGGACGACTCCGCCGGGTGACCGCCGACCTGCACGTGCACCGCTACGGCCCGGGTGGTCCGGTGCGGATGCTTGCCCTGCACGGGCTGACCGGTTACGGCGGGCGCTGGCAACATCTGGCCGGCTACCTGCCCGAAATCGCGATCGCCGCACCGGATTTGCTCGGCCACGGTCGATCGTCCTGGGCGGCGCCGTGGACCATCGACGCCAACGTCTCGGCGCTTGCAGCGCTGCTCGACGACGCAGCCGCCGACGCACCGGTGCTGGTGGTCGGGCACTCGTTCGGCGGGGCGCTGGCGCTGCAATTGGCCGCGGCTCACCCCGACCGGGTGGCGGCGCTGCTGCTGCTCGACCCGGCGGTCGGGCTGGACGGTGGGTGGATGCGCGACATCGCCGAGGCGATGTTCTCCTCGCCCGACTACCGCGGCGCCAGGGAGGCCCGCGTGGAGAAGTCCGTCGGTTCCTGGTCGGACGTGGACCCCGCCTGGCTCGACACCGAGATCGACGAGCACCTGATCGAGCTGCCCAACGGGCGTTACGGCTGGCGCGTCAGCATGCCGGCCATGATGTCGTACTGGAGCGAGCTGGCCCGGGAGGCCGTGCTGCCGCGGGCCGGGACGGTGACGACGCTCGTGCGGGCCAAACTGACGTCGCCGCCGTACGTCGGCGACGAGTTGATCGCGGGACTGCACGGGCGGCTGGGATCCGATTTCCGGCTGCTGGATTTCGACTGCGATCACATGGTGTCCCACTCCCGGCCCACCGAGGTCGCGGCGTTGATCCGCGAGCTGCTGGAAGCCCACTGACTGTGGCGCCGGTGACCGATGAGCAGGTCGAGCGGGTGCGCGCGCTGGTCGCGGCGATCCCCTCCGGGCGGGTCGCCACCTACGGCGACATCGCCTCTGTGGCAGGGCTTTCCAGCCCCCGCATCGTCGGGTGGGTGATGCGGACCGACTCCTCGGACCTGCCCTGGCACCGGGTGATCACCGCGTCCGGGCGCCCCGCGCGGCATCTGACGAGCCGGCAGCTGGAGCTGCTGCGCGCCGAGGGTGTGCTGGCCGTCGACGGCAGGATCGCGCTGGACGAGGTCCGCTACGAGTTGCCGCGCGGGAGTTAGCGGCGACTGGGCCGTCCAGTGTGCACTCACGGCTTTGAGTGTGAGTCCACGGTGCAGATTTCGCGGATCTACCGCCCCCCACGCACACTCAAAGCCGTGGGTTCACACTCACGCGTGTGACTACGGCTAGAGCACCAGCCGGACCAGGGCCGCCGTGCGGGCCAGGCCCGGGAACGCCTCGGCCGTCGACCGCGGGTGCAGCGCATGCACCGCCAAGCGAAACATCAAGGCCCGCAACAACATCTGCGGCCACTCGGGCAGCGCGTTCCAGCGTTCGATGAGCCCGTCGTCGGCCTCGCCCCAGGACAGCGCGTCGACGACGACGACGCCCGCCGCCCACGACGCGGGCCGCCAGTAGGGGGTGATGTCGGTGATGCCCGGCGCCGCGGTTCCGATGAAAAGCACTGTGCCGTAAAGGTCTCCGTGGACCAGCTGGTTGGGGCTTTTGGTCGGCTTGCGCAGCGTGGCGAGCTGGTTGATCAGCTCGACCGACTTCTCGGCGTCCGACGACGGCGGTGCCGTGCGCGCGCCCGGCGGGACCGACGCGAGCGGCCGTTCTTCCCACGCGGCCCGGTCGGCGGCGATGAAGACGTCGACGTCGCCCCACGGCGCGGTCGGCCCCTGGGTCAGGAAGCGGGGGCGTTCCAGCTTGCCGGTCGCCTCGTGCAGGCGCACCGCCGCCGAGACGACCTCGTCATGCCGCGGCTCGGGCGTCCCCGCAACGAAGGTGTCGGCCCGCCACCCGGACACCACGTAGCGCCCGTCGGTGGAGCGAACCGGCCGGGCCAGCCGGACGCCGTCGACGAACAATGTCTCGCGCACCCGGGCCGACCAGGCCGCGCGGGCGTGGTCGGCGACGATTGACAGCACGACCTCGCCGCACCGCCAGCCGCCTTCCCAGCTCGCCCCCAGCGGGATGGGCTTCACACCCGTCAAACCAAACGCCGCCAGCACATGCTCCGGCGGTGGCTCGACTGTCACACCGGTAGCGTAATGGAGCCGATCGGCGGTAACGGGTCAGTACATCACCATGTCGGGCTGCATCTGTTCGGCCCACGCCACGATGCCGCCCTGCAAATGCACCGCGTCCGAGAATCCGGCTTTCTTCACCGCGGCCAGCGCCTCGGCCGAGCGCACGCCGGTCTTGCAGTACAGCACCGCCTTGCGGTCGTGAGGCAGTCGCGCCAGGCCCTCACCGGAGCTGATCAGCGACTTCGGGATCAGCTGGGCGCCGTCGATGTGGTTGATGTCCCACTCCACCGGCTCGCGAACGTCGATCAGGGCCAGCTTCTCGCCGGAGTCCAGCAACTCCCGCAGCTCCCGCGGGGTGATGGTGGAATCCGCGGCCGCGACGGCGCCATCCTCGGAAACCGCGCCGCAGAACTCCTCGTAGTCGGCGAGCCCGGTGATCGCGGGCGCCGTCGGGTCCTTGCGGATGCGGATGGTCCGGTAGCTCATCTCCAGCGCGTCGTAGATCATCAGCCGGCCCAGCAGCGACTCACCGATCCCGGTGATCAGCTTGATCGCCTCGGTGCCCATCACCGACGCGATGGACGCGCAGATGATGCCCAGCACCCCGCCCTCGGCGCAGGACGGGACCAGCCCGGGCGGCGGCGGCTCCGGATAGAGGTCGCGGTAATTCAGGCCCCGCCCGTCCGGCGCGTCCTCCCAGAACACCGACACCTGGCCCTCAAAGCGATAGATCGACCCCCACACGTAGGGCTTGCCGGCCAGCACCGCCGCGTCGTTGACCAGATACCGGGTGGCGAAGTTGTCGGTGCCGTCCAGGATCAGGTCGTACTGGCGGAACAGGTCGATCGCGTTGCGCGGCTCCAGCCGGAACTCGTGCAATCGCACGTCGACCAACGGGTTGATGGCGGCGATCGAGTCGCGCGCCGACTGAGCCTTGGACCGCCCGACGTCGGCGACGCCGTGGATGATCTGGCGCTGCAGGTTGGACTCGTCGACGACGTCGAAGTCGACGATGCCGATGGTGCCCACGCCCGCCGCGGCCAGGTAGAGCAACGCGGGGGCGCCGAGCCCGCCGGCGCCGATCACCAGCACTCGGGCGTTCTTCAGCCGCTTCTGACCGTCGACGCCCAGGTCGGGGATGATCAGGTGGCGGCTGTAGCGGGCCACCTCGTCGCGGCTCAGCTGGGCTGCGGGCTCGACCAGCGGCGGCAGTGGCGTCTCGGATGTCGACACCGGACAACTCCTCGGTAGCTTTTGTCAGCTCTATCCATCACAACAGTTGCCGCGATCAACGGCAAACAAGCACGGTCGCTTCCCGGGGCTGGCCGCCGAGACTGCGCACAGATCGCGGATTTGCCGCCAATTCACGCGCTGAGCGCAGTCTCGGCGACGGCGGCCAGGCCGTCAGGCGATCGGATACGGCCAGGGGTTGAACCGGCAAATCTTCCCGTCAGCCTTGACGAAATCGGGGTCGAACTTGGCGGCGTCGTCGTTCGACGTGGAGAACGTCTGCTGCATCATCACCGGCGCCAGGCCGCCCTGCTGTTCGCAGGGCTCGTGACGCACGTACCCGATGGCGTGGCCGACCTCGTGGTTGATCACGTACTGCCGATACGAGCCGACGTCGCCCTCGAAGGGCACGGCGCCGCGCACCCAGCGGGCCTCGTTGATGAAGACCCGCGCCTGCCGGTCGGGTCCGTAAACCGGGTTGTAGCAGGAGGTCTCCAGCCGGAATTCGTAGCCGCACCCGCCACGCACCGTGACCGGGGACACCAGCGAGATCCGGAAGTCGGGCTTGCCGTTATCGATCCGGACGAAGGCGAACTGCGGGTTGTGCGTCCAGCCCTTGGGATTGGACAGCGTCTGGTCGACCATCTCGGCGAAGGCCTCGTCGCCGCCGAACATCGTTGGGTCGATGCCGTTTTCGACCTCGACGGTGTACTTGAACACCTTGGCGGTGCCCTGGCCCACCTGGGGCATCGTGCCGGGCACGACGTGCCAGGTCTTGTCGCCCGCCTCGGTGAACGGCCCGCCGTCGGGCAGCGTGCCGGCGGGCAGGTTGGCGTCGAAGGCGGCCAGCCCGCGGGGTGGCGCGTCGATGATCGACGTGCCCACGGCGCCGATGTCCGGTGTGCCCTGGATGGATTGCGCGGCCGTTGGTTTCGGCGCGCTGGTTCCGGTGACTGTCTGGTAGATCACCAACCCGGTGAGCACCGTCAAAACGGGCAACGCGTACGCCCGCCAGCCGTAGGTGGAGACGAACCGTCCCAGCCACGTTTGCTTGCGCCATTGGCGCGGCCGCTCGCGGTCGGCGCGGGTCCGTCCGACCCCCGGACCGATCGGGTCACGGAGCGCGCGAAGTGGTTCTCGCCACTCGTCGCGCACCATGGGAACCCGACCGGTGCCGCGCACGGGCCGCTGGGACGTCATTGCCCCAGGATTGCACAGCTGGCACGGTGGCCGCCCTTGGCGCGCCCGAATGCGGCGCGCGACACCGTGTCTGCCAGCGGCGACGGCGGCGATGACGATCGCGAACGCAGCATGGGTAGTAATGTCTTTGCGACGAGCCGCGAGCGGCGGCGACAAACCAGATGAGGACTCGATGAGCGATCTCGCCAAGCCGGCGGCACGACGCGCCGTCAAACCGACCGACCGTAGTCGGCCGGGCGATGGCGTCGTGGCCGCCAACCGGCGGGGCAACCGCTTGCCGCGCGACGAGCGCCGGGGCCAACTGCTGATCGTGGCCAGCGACGTCTTCGTCAACCGCGGCTATCACGCAGCCGGCATGGACGAAATCGCGGATCGGGCCGGTGTCAGCAAACCGGTTCTGTACCAACACTTTTCGAGCAAACTTGAGCTGTACCTGGCGGTGCTGCACCGGCACGTCGACAACCTGGTCTCCGGTGTGCAGCAGGCCTTGAGCACCACCACCGACAACCGGCGGCGGTTGCACGCGGCCGTGCAGGCGTTCTTCGACTTCATCGAGCACGACAGCCAGGGCTACCGGCTGATCTTCGAGAACGACTACGTCACAGAGCCCGAGGTCGCCGCGCAGGTGCGGGTCGCCACCGAATCCTGCACCGACGCCGTGTTCGATCTGATCAGCGCCGATTCGGGCCTCGACCCCCACCGCGCCCGGATGATCGCGGTGGGGCTGGTCGGCATCAGCGTCGACTGCGCCCGGTACTGGCTGGACTCCGACCGCCCGATCTCCAAGGCCGACGCCGTCGACGGCACCGTGCAGTTCGCCTGGGGCGGGCTGTCACACGTGCCGCTTACTCGCCCTTAGCGCCCTTTCCCGCGTGCTTGCCGGCCGTCTCGGCCCCGATCCCGAACCCGACCCGGCGGGCGTCCGCGACACCGATTTCGACGTAGGCGATCTTGGAGCTCTGAATCAGGAAGCGTCGGCCCCGCTCGTCGTTCAGGCTGAGCAGGCCCGAGCTGTCGCGCAGCGCGCCTGCCACGAGCTCTTCGACTTCGGCTTGCGTCTGCGTGCTGGACAGGACCAGCTCCCGCGGACTGTCCGTGATACCGATCTTGACCTCCACCGTGGCCCCTTCCGTTCGTATCAATGGCGTTGAAGTCGTCAGACGTGTCAGCAGCAGGCTAGTGGACGCGCCTTCACCGCATGTCTCCCCGGCCCCCCGGTTCGCGGTAAGCGAACCGCGGCCCGACCGAAGATAACGATTCGCTCCCAGCTCGGCCAACATGGCGTTCGCCGCCCGGTCGCCCATAGTCACATCGGTAACATCGGCACCATCAGAAACATGCTCACCGATCGTCTCGGCCCGGTTTACGACTACCCCGCCGACGACGACTACGACGGAGCCGACACCGAGGACCTGGGCGGCTACGGCGACCTCGCCTGGCCGGCCGACACCCGCTGGCGCCCCGCCGCCGCGATCCTGGGCGCGGTGGTGGCCCTCGGGGCCGTCGCGACCGCCGTCATCATTAACAGCGGCGACAGCGCGTCGACGAAGGCGACCGTCGGGGCGCCGCCGCCCCGGACTTTGACCTCCCCGCCACCCGCACCCAGAACTCCGGTCGCGCAGCCCACCCCGTCGCCGACCCTGCTGCCGCCCGAGACGGTCACCACGCTGGCCCCACCGCCGAGCGCGTCCACCACGACACTGCCGACGCCGACGCCGACCGCGGCGCCGCCCCCGACGGACGCACCGCCGCCGGTCGCGCTGAACCCGCGCACTGTCATCTACAGCGTCACCGGCACGAAACAGCTGCTTGACCTGGTCAACGTGGTGTACACCGACGCCCGCGGTTACCCGCAGACCGAGTTCAACGTGTCGCTGCCTTGGTCCAAGGTGGTCGTTTTGAACCCGGGTGTGACGACGGAGTCGGTGGTCGCGACCAGCTTCATGGGCCGGCTCAATTGCGCGATCGTCAACGCCGCCGGTCAACCGGTGGTGGCGTCGGCCAACAACGGCGTGATGGCGACCTGCACCCGCTAGATCAGCTCAGGCCGAGTTCGCGCATCCGCCGGTCGTGCGTCTGCTGCAGGCGGTCGAAGAACGCGCTGAGCTGACCCAGGCCGCCGGGGCCGGACACCACCAGGTCGACGAGCTCGTCGTGCTCGGCCAGCACGTACTGGGCCTGGGTGATCGCCTCGCCGAAGAGCCGGCGGGACCACAGCGCCAGCCGGCTGCGCTGCTTGCCGCTGGCCGTCACCGCGGCCCGCACCTCGGCGACGACGAACTGCGAGTGCCCGGTCTCCGACAGCGCCGCCCGCACCACGTCGGCGATCTCGTCGGGCAGCCCGTCGGCGATCTCCAGGTACAGGTCGGCGGCCAGCGCGTCGCCCACATAGGTCTTCACCAGCGCTTCCAGCCACGTGCTGGGCATGGTCAACCGGTGGTAGTTCTCCAGCGCCGAGACGTACTTCGCCATCGCCGACACCACGTCGACCCCGCGGCGTTCCAACGCGTCGCGCAAAAGCTCGTAGTGCTGCATCTCGGCGGCGGCCATGCTCGCCATCGAGATCCGTCCACGCAGGTCGGGGGCCATCCGCGCCTCGTCGGTGAGCCGGTAGAACGCGGCGACCTCGCCGTAGGCCAGCACCGCGAACAACTCGTTGACGCCAGGGTGATCCGCCGACAGCCGGGAGGCGGGCGAATCGTCCACCTGATCGGCTTCCAGGTCGGCTCCGGAGGGCCCGGAAAGGGGCGGGGTCATGGCAACACTCTAGTCGGCGGGTTTAGCACCAAATGGGCGCCAGCTTTCGACCAGCTATCATGGACGCAGGTATTGGCTGAATTTTTATCGCCGCCAGTATCTGCGAAATGTGCGTGCACAGCTGGCCCAGGATCTTCGGGCCGCGACTCGGCGACGTATTCGTAGTCGGAACTCGTGCGCGCGTGACCGCGACAGAGAACACCGACACAACAGGCGAATAACGTCACCGAAAGGCTTTCATCCGCGTATGACCGCACCCACCAGCACAACTGAACTCACCTTTGCCAAACTCGGCGTCCGCGACGAAATCGTCCGCGCACTGTCGGAAAAGGGCATCGAGAGCCCGTTTGCCATCCAAGAACTGACCCTGCCGCTGGCCCTCGCCGGCGACGACGTGATCGGCCAGGCCCGCACCGGCATGGGCAAGACCCTCGCGTTCGGCGTGCCGCTGCTGCAGCGCATCGCCGCCGGTGTCGGCGTCCGGCCGCTCAACGGCACGCCCCGCGCGCTGGTCGTGGTGCCCACCCGCGAGCTGTGCCTGCAGGTGACCGAGGACCTGGCGGCCGCCGCCAAATACCTGACCGCGGACGACGACCGCCGGCTCTCCGTGGTGTCGATCTACGGGGGACGCGCCTACGAGCCGCAAATCGAGGCGCTGCAGACCGGCGCCGACGTCGTGGTCGGCACCCCCGGCCGGCTGCTCGACCTGGCCCAGCAGGGCCACCTGCAGCTGGGCGGGCTGTCCATGCTGGTGCTCGACGAGGCCGACGAGATGCTCGACCTGGGCTTCCTGCCCGACATCGAGCGCATCCTGCGGCAAATCCCCGAAGACCGGCAATCCATGCTGTTCTCGGCGACCATGCCGGGCCCGATCATCACGCTGGCCCGCACGTTCATGAACCAGCCCACCCACATCCGCGCGGAGGCGCCGCACTCCGCGGCCACGCACGACACCACCGAGCAGTTCGTCTACCGGGCCCACGCGCTGGACAAGGTGGAGCTGGTCAGCCGCGTGCTGCAGGCCGAGAGCCGCGGCGCGACGATGATCTTCACCCGGACCAAGCGCACCGCCCAGAAGGTCGCCGACGAACTGGCCGAGCGGGGCTTCAAGGTCGGCGCCGTGCACGGCGACCTGGGCCAGATCGCCCGGGAGAAGGCGCTCAAGGCGTTCCGCACCGGTGACATCGACGTGCTCGTCGCGACCGACGTGGCCGCCCGCGGCATCGACATCGACGACGTCACCCACGTCATCAACTACCAGATCCCCGAGGACGAACAGGCCTACGTGCACCGGATCGGCCGCACCGGGCGCGCCGGCAAGACCGGCGTCGCGGTCACCCTGGTGGACTGGGACGAGCTGCCCCGCTGGACCATGATCGACAAGGCCCTGGGCCTGGAGACCCCGGACCCCGCCGAGACCTACTCCAGCTCGCCGCACCTCTACGACGAGCTGGGCATCCCCACCGAGGCGGGCGGCACGGTCGGCTCGCCGCGCAAGTCACCGGTCAAGCGCCGCGAGACCGAACGCGACGGCCGCCAAGGGTCGGAAAAGGCGGAGAAGTCCGGCCGTTCGCGCTCCGGCGCGCGGCGACGGCGCACCCGCGGCGGCCAGCCCGTCACCGCACACCCCACCGCCACCAACGGCGAAGCCCCCGCGGAGACGACGTCCGGCGCGCCCACCGGCACCTCCGGGAGCAGCCGGCGCCGCCGCCGGCGCCGCAAGCCCGCCGACACCCCAAGCACCGCAGCCGCCGCAGCCAACTGAGGCCCGCGCCGCCGCATGGTCAAACCGGAGCGCCGCACCAAGGGCGACATGTTGGCCGCGGCGGCGATCGCGGTCGTCGTCGCCCTCGTGGCGGCGCTGATCTGGTGGACCAGCGACGCACGGGCCACCGTCAGCCGCCCCGCCGCCACCCCCGCAC
>NZ_LQPV01000004.1:0-94255 GCF_002101935.1 Mycobacterium sp. IEC1808
CAATTCCCCGACCGACTCCCACTATGACCCAAAGATGAACGGCCGCAACATCTTACACAGTTATCTTGACAGCCCCCATGGTCTTGACAGCCCCCATGGTCAACATCAGCCAGCGCCCGGCCACCGTCGCTGACCGTGCCGTGCCCGGGCATTGGGAGGGAGATCTGATCCTGGGCAGCACTGCCTCGGGCTTAGCGATCGGCACCGTCGTGGAGCGCAGCACCCGGTTTGTGATGCTGCTGCATCTGCCCGACGGACATGGCGCCGAGGCCGTCCAAGAGGCGATCGTGGCCAAGCTGGCCGCGCTGCCCGCGATCCTGCGCAAGACACTGACCTGCGACCAGGGCAAGGAGATGGCCAACCACGCCCAGATCGCCAAGGCCACCGATCTAGATATCTACTTCTGCGATCCGCACTCGCCGCGGCAGCGTGGCACCAACGAGAACACCAACGGGCTGCTGCGTCAGTACTTTGCCAAAGGCACTGACCTGTCGGTGTTTCCGGCCGACTACCTCGACTACGTCGCGGCCAAACTCAACACCCGGCCCCGCCAGACTCTCGGCTGGAAAACCCCGGCCGAGGCCCTCGATGAACTACTCTGCAACCCGTTCAAACCAACAGCTGTTGCATAGAGTCCTTGAAACTGTCCGTCAAAATTCGCGGCCAGGTTACGGTCGCGAAGCGGTGCCGTGACCACCGGTCGTACAGTTAGGCATGTCGCATCCGACGGACCCGGGCCCGCCCACATACCAACCGCCCCCTCCCCAGGGTGGATATCCGCCGCCCTACCCCGGCCGGTACCCGCCGGGGCCCTATACGCCGCCTTACCCGCCAAGTCCTTATCCCGCGCCCTACCCGCCGGGCCCGTACCCGCCGCCGGGCTACGCGCTGCCGCCGCAGGCCCAGACGACCAGCGGATTCGCCGTCGCCTCACTGATTTTCGGTGCGGTCGGGGGAATCCTGCTCAGCGTCATCTTCGGCGTCATCGCGCTGGGCAAGACGAAACCCGGCGGGCAGCGCGGCCGGGGAATGGCCATCGGCGGGCTCGTCCTCTCCGG
This sequence comes from Mycobacterium sp. IEC1808, assembly GCF_002101935.1. Taxonomy (NCBI): domain Bacteria; kingdom Bacillati; phylum Actinomycetota; class Actinomycetes; order Mycobacteriales; family Mycobacteriaceae; genus Mycobacterium; species Mycobacterium sp. IEC1808. The sequence goes on from NZ_LQPV01000004.1 coordinate 1,059, forward strand.
CGCCTGGGCGGTCGGCATCGCCGTCGTCATCGTGGTGGTCGCCCTGTCGCCGACCAACACGGTCAGCGCGCGCGACATCAAGGTCGGGGACTGCTTCGCCGAGTTGCCCAGGGGCAACCGCATCTCCTCGGTGGACACCACCAGCTGCGACCGGCCCCACGCGGGCGAGGTGGCGGGGATCGTGACCATCCCCGACGGGCCGTTCCCCGGCGAGTCCGGATTCGGTGCCTACGGCAAGGACTGCAAGGACGACCTGGCGTCGTACTCGCCGTCCGCATTGTTGGATCCCGACATCGACCTGGCGATCATGCCGCCCACCCGCGAATCGTGGCAGCGCGGCGACCGCGCCATGGTGTGCGTCGCGACGTTCACCACCAAGCGAACCGGGTCCATCAAGAGCTGAGCGGCCGAAGCGGCTGGTTTTCGCGGATCCCGCGGTACATGCCCCATCGGACGACCCAAGGCATCACCACCCGCTCGACCGACCAGGACGGGAACCGCAACGAATGGCCGGTGGGGAAGAAGACCTCGAGCCCGTTGGGCTGGATGCCCACCAACGAACCCCACCGCCGGCCCGGGGTCCGGAAGGCGCGCAGGTCCCGGCCCGCGAACTCGGCGCGAATGTTGTTCGCTACCAACGCATCTCCACGATTGCGTGCGGAGCTGCGGAGGGGGTCGGTGGCCGCGACGTCCCCGACCGCGAACACGCCCCGATGGCCGGGCACCCGCAGCTGCGGCGTGACGCGAACGAAGCCGCGCTCGTCCAGGAGTTCCGGTGGCAGCCAATCGGTGTTGGGGCGTACCCGGCCGATCGCCCATAGCACCGCGTCGGCGGCAGCCGGGGATTGCCCGGTGCTCCAGTGGACCGGTTCCCCGGTGATTTCCTCACCGCAGAAGCCGTCGGAGATATGGGCGCGATGGCCGGGGTGCACGCCCACGCCCAGGTCGACCAGTCGGTTCCGGATGCGCCGCCACGTCGCCGGGTGATACTCGCCCAGCGCCCGCTCGCCGGGGAAGTAGAGGTCGACCCGCTTGCCCGGCCAGGTGGTCGCGATGTTGACGGCGCTGCTGACCGCGGCCGCTCCGCCACCCACGATGATCACCGAATCCGCGGCGGCCAGCCGGTCATGGGCGGCGCGCAGGTCGGCGCCGATCTCGGTGGGCGACTGCAGGGTCGGGCGCCGCCAGAACCCGTTGCTGACACCCGTCGAGATGACCAGCGCGTCGAACTCCTCGGCCAGGGGGGTGCCGTCGTCGCGCCGGCCCAACACCGTTCGGGCCGCCAGGTCGAGCCCGGTCAGCGTCGCCTGCTCCGTGCGCACGTCGTCCAGGCGGCGGAACTTGTCGAACGGGATCCAGTAGTCGCGGGCCCAGTCCTCGGGGCGGGACAGCCGGACGCCGAGTTCCTGGCCGCTCACCAGCGCGGGTTTGGCGGAGATCCCGACGACGTCGGCGTGCCGGGCCAGGCGGATGGCGGTCAGGACACCGACGTCTCCCAGTCCGGCGACGACGACACGCTTGCGGCTCATGTCCGGATCACGCGCGGCGCGATTCTCTTGTGCGGCAGCGGTTTTCGGTTGGCCAGGCCGGTGCGACGGCATCCATCCGGGCCTCCTTACGCGCGTGGTGGGCAAACTGTAACACGTTCTAGCGACGCGCCATTGGGCGTCGGCCTGCAGGGCGCAGCCCATTAGCATTACCCAGCGGCGGGGTACCGCCACGGCACCGAAAGGAACCGCTCACATGACGACACAGGCCGATGCGCATTACCACAATCCGCAACTGATTCCGCGCCGGCTGCTGCGCGGCGGCCAAGTGCACCACCCGGCCGTCATCGCGGAGGCCCGCAGGCGGGGCCAGGACCTCCAGCTGCGCCTGGCCGACCGGATAACCGCGTTTGCCGGGTCGATGAACTTCGTCTGGCTGCACGCGGCCCTGTTCGGCGTGTGGATGCTGTTCTTGGAACGCAGTCCATGGCCCACCCTGACCCTGGCGGTGTCGCTCGAAGCGATCTTCCTGTCGACCTTCGTGATGATCGGTCAGAACCGTCAGGCGGCGTTCCAGCAGGCCCGGGCCGACCATGACTACCAGATGGAGGACTTGGAGCTGAAGACCAACACCGAGCTCACCCGCGAGATTCACCTCCTCACCCAGGAACTGCACCGGCGCTATATCGGACCGCCGAGTTGACAACGGCTACGACACGCGGCGAAAAGCCTTGCCAGAGCGGGTGGTGGCACGGACAACCGCTCTAATGTGGGGGAGCAAATGTTGGAATTGCAGGCGACGATGCGTCCGCGGGTTGACGCCGCGCTGCGCGCCGCGGCGCGTGCAACCGCACCTCGGCCCGCCGCGGCCAGGCGGGCCGCCAAGGACTTGCAACAAAAGCTCGGGCCGGCGGTCGCGGCCGAGATCCGCTGGGCGTTCACGCCGCCGCGTAACTGGCTGATGGGGGTGGTGGCCAACGTCGTCTTCGCCGCGGCGTGGCTGCTGGTGCAGCCGCTGACGCCGGGCCGCCATCACCATGACTGGGCGGTTCTGGTCGGCACGTACTTTTCCTCGTGGGTCCTCGCGGACGTCACCACCACCAACCTGCTCGGTGCCGACCACTACCGCGTCCAACAGGCGCTGTCCGACGGGGTGCCCTTCTGGCGAGTGCTCCTGATCAAGAACCTGGCACTGCTGACGATCGTGGGGCTGCCGACGTTGCTGACGGCGATGGTCCTCACGCTGTGGTTCCAAACGCCGGGGCGCCTGGCGGTGACCATCCCGACCGTCGCCGTGCCCATCGTGTCCTGGCTGGGCGTCGGGAATTTTTTCTCGGTGCTGCACCCGGTGAGCGTCGAGCCGCTGCTTCGGCGCTGGCGGCAGCGTGGCGATCGTCGCCGCACCGGCGCCTGGATCTTGGCGCTGACGCTGCCCTACGCCCTGTACTACGTCGCCGATCCGATGAACGGCGTCGAGCACCGCCTGCTGTGGACGAAAGTTCCCGCCTTGATCTGGCCGGTGTTCGGGCGGGACACGAAGAGCTTCGTACATCTGGCCATCGCGGTGGCGGTCTGGATCGCGGGAACCGTCGGTGCTCTGGTGTGGGTGCGCAAGCGGGGGGTCCAGATCAGATGAGCCTGAGCTGGCGGAGTCGGGCCCTGCCCGCCGTCATCCGTCTGACGCGGGCCCGCGCATACCGCAGCGCGCAAAGCGCCCGCGATCACATCGATCAGCGCGCGGCGCACCCGCAGTTCTACGGACCCCCGCCGGGGTTGCGCAAGGACGTCAACCTGCACCTGGACCGGGAATCGGTTTGGCCGATCTACACCTTGACAGCGCAGTCGCTGCACGAGCCGCAGCGCACGGTCGTTTACCTGCACGGCGGCGCCTGGGTGAACGAAATCGCTTCACGGCATTGGAAATTGGCGGTACAAATCGCCGCCGACGCGTGCGTCCGAGTGGTCGTGCCGATCTATCCGCTGGCGCCGTTCGCGACCGCGGCCGAGGTGGTCCCCAGGATCGCCGAGCTGGTTGCCGAGAAGGCGATGCCCGACCACAGCGTGTGCCTGGCCGGGGATTCCGCCGGGGGACAGATGGCCCTGTCGGCGGCGTTGCTACTGCGCGACGAGCGCCGCCTGGTCCTGCCCGAAACCGTGCTGATCTCGCCCGTTCTCGATGTGTCGCTGGCCAACCCGTTGATCGATGCGGTCGACGATCCGTGGCTGACGCGGGTGGGACTGCTGGAGTTCGCCAAGCGCTGGTGTGGTGACCTGCCGATGACCGACACGATGGTGAGCCCGCTGAACGCCGATCTGTCCGGCCTGGGACCGCTGACCGTGTTCAGCGGCACCCGCGACATCCTCAACCCCGACGCGCGACTGCTGGCCGAAAAGGCGGCGGCGGCCGGTGTGCAGATCGACTACCACGAACAACCCGGCCTGGTGCACGTTTACCCCCTCACCCCGACGCCCGAAGGCCGCGCCGCGCGAGCGCTCATCGTCGAACGGTTGCGGGCGAACTGAAGTTCATACCGGACAAATTCGGCTCGCCGGTGCAATGATGGGCGTGATCGGCTGAGCCGCAGGTGCATTCATCGCCTTCAGAAGAGAGGGAAACACAATGACCGAACAGCCATCCGCCGGGTGGTACCCGGACCCGAGCGGCCAGCCCGGCCAAATGTATTGGGACGGCCAGCAATGGCACGCCAACGCGCCTGCCGCGGGCGCGGGCGTCGCTCCATACGGTGGCGCGCCGTATGGCGTCGACGCCTACGGACGGCCGCTGTCGGACAAGAGCAAGCTCCTCGCGGGGCTGCTGCAGATCTTCGTAGGCAGTTTCGGCGTCGGCCGCTTCTACCTCGGCTACACCAACGTCGGCATCGCCCAAATCGCGGTGTCCTGGCTGACCTGCGGGATCGGCGCCATCTGGCCGCTGATCGACGGGATCATGATTCTCGTCGGCAAGGTGCCCGACGCGGAGGGACGCACGCTGCGCGACTGAGGCGCACGGCCGGGCCTCGAGCGTGGCCGCGCGTATTCTCGCGTTTGCGGGGGCAGTTCAGTCCACAGGGGAGGATCCGCCGATGACGACGCCCAACCAGCCTGGCTGGTACGACGACCCACGCGACCCCAACGCCCAGCGTTACTGGGACGGCCGGACCTGGACACCGCACCAACAGCGCAAACCCGACGCGCGGGCAGCGCGACCACCGGTCATGCCGCCGCAGCAACCCCCGCCCGCGCCCTCTGCGGCGCCGACCCAGGTCACACCGCTACCGCCCCGGCCGCCCGGGTCTGATCTGCCCTCGGCGGCCCAGACCCGCGCAACGCCGCTGCCCCCGCCGCCGCCTCCACGCGCGTCCGCGCCGACGGCGCCCCCGCGCCCGCCCCTTCCGCCGTCTCAGGCGCCCAATCGGCCGCCCCCGCCGGGATATTCACCATCCGGAGCGCGGCCGGGGCCCGATTTGCCCGCCCAGCCCGGCTCGAACGCACAGTCCGACGGCCTCGCGGCGGTGAGGGACGTGGCGGCCAGGATCTCGGTCCCCGCCTGGATCGTGCTGGGGGGACTGCTCGTCACCGTCATCTCGATATTCCTGCCGTTCGCGACCGTCAGCCTGAAGCTGTTCGGCCGGACTCTGAGTTCGCACGGGGTTGCCGCCGACGGAACGGCGAAGTTCGTCGTCATCCTGCTGGCCGTCGTGGCCGCGTTTTTGGCGTTGCCTGCCGTGTCGGGATCCCGGGTGCCGCCCGCCCGGCTCATTGGGCTCAGCGTGGCGGTCGCCCTGCTGGGTGCCCTGACGTTCGTCTGGTTTCACACCGTGGCCACGAAGAACAACGAGGGCGAAGGCTTCGTCAACGTCACGCCGGCGTTCGGGATGATGGTGTACGCGGCGGCGGTCATCGTCACCGCCGTGGGCGTCGTGTTGCTGTGGATGGAACGGTCGAAGGCGGAACGGGCCTAGAAAGTTCGGGGCGATTCGGTGTCCCGGCCAGCGGTCCTTCGCGCCGCGTCGATGTGACCCGTGTTGTTAATCTGGCGAAATGGACGACAGCGACAAGCGGGTGAAGTCGGCGCTTGCCGCCACCAGTTGGACGCTGCTGGGAATGATGTCCTACGAAGAGGAAGTCTCGGGATACGACCTCAAAAAGTGGATCGATTGGAGTGTCGACCTCTACTACTGGAGTCCGTCCTATAGCCAGATCTACACGGAGCTGAAGAAACTCGAGGGGCTAGGGCTGGTCACGTCGCGCGTCGAGCACGACGAGGGCACCCGCAGCCGCCGGCTTTACAAAATCACCCGGGCGGGGATGGACGCCGTCACCGAGTGGACCAATCACGCACCGGTGGATCCGCCCGTGCTCAAGCACAGCGTGCTGCTGCGAGTCACCTTCGGCCACCTCAGCAATCCGGCTCGGCTGAAGGAACTGCTGCAGGAGCATGTCGCGTTCGCGGAGGCCAGGCACCAGAAGGCGATGGAAGACGCCGAGGGTGCCGAGGCGGAACCGGCCTGGGCGTATTCGGTGATTGCGCTGCGCTGGGCGGCCAAGTACTACGCCGCGGAGCGTGAGTTCGCGCTCGAACTGATGAAGGACATCGACGAGGCCGACACGATCATCCAGAAGGCCGCGAAGAGCGGTTTCGGTAAACCACGGCCCACGCCGGGGTACTGGCGTGAGATCGAGAAGCAGGTCGAGGCCAAGCGCGCGGCTGACTAGCCGGTGCTCGCTGCGTCGAGCGCCGCGATGTAGCCGTAGACCAGCCCCTGCGCGATCGTCGCGCCGGCCCCCGGATACGTCGTGCCAAACGCGTTGGCAGCGGTATTGCCGATCGCGTACAACCCGGCGATCACGCGCCCGTCCTCGCGCAGCACCCGCGCCCGTTCGTCCGCCTTCAGGCCGCCGCAGGTGCCCAGATCGCTGAGCACCATTTTCACGGCATAGAACGGGCCCTTGGTCAGCGGACGCAGGTTGGGGTTCGGGGTTATCGTCGGGTCGCCGTAGTAGCGGTCATAGGCGCTGCGACCCCGACCGAAATCGGGATCCTCTCCGGCGCAGGCGCTTTCGTTGAAGCGAACCATCGTCTGGGCGAACTCCGCCACAGGAACGCCGATCTGCGCGGCCAGGCCGGCGAGGCTGTCGGCCCGCGAGGCGATGCCCGCGTCGTACCACGCCTGCGGGATCGGCATCCGCGGAAACAGTTCCGCGCCAAACACATAGCTGTTGCGGTATTGCTGATCGAAGATGATCCACATCGTTTCGATCGGGCTGCCCGATCGCTCCAGTTCGAGCAACCGTTGACCGAACGTCATGTAATCGGTCGACTCGTTGCAAAAACGGTGGCCGTGTTGGTCCACGATCAGGCAGCCGGGAAGTGACCGCTCGGCGAGCATGACCATGGGTGCCTTACCGGGCAGCGGCGCGACAGCGGGGAACCACCAAGCCTGGTCCATCAAATCGATGTCCGCGCCGAGTTCTTGCGCGGCGCGGATGCCGTCACCGGTGTTGGATTCGGCGCCCAGGCTGAAGTCGGCGCCCAGCGACTCCGACTGGAATTTCCACCGCATCTCCATGCTGTGATCGAAACCCCCGGTGGCCAGCACTACCCCCCGCCGTGCCGTGATTGTCACCTCGCGGCCGTCGTGGCCGACGATCGCGCCGCTCACGCGGCTGCCGTGGCCGTCGAGGCGCATTAGCGTGGTGTTGGTCCACACCGGGATGCCGGCACGCAGCACACCCGCGAACAGCCCGGCCGTCAGGCCCTGGCCACCGGCCGCGTAGCGTCGGCCCAGCAGACGGCCGCCCACGCCCTGTGCCACTCGCTTCGCGAACGTCGGAATGCCCTTACGGGGGACCCGAACCACGAGGTTCATCCAGCGGTAGTCAGCACCCGTCGTCGGGATCGAGACGCCGGCCTCCAGCACACCTGGTCTGAGTCGGGTGCGGTATTCGCCGAGAATCGACGTGTCCAGTGGCCGGCACTCGCAGGTCCGTCCGGCCGCGCTGCCGCCGGGCTTCTCCGGGTGGTAGTCGGAATAGTCGCGGGCCCAGAAGAGCCGCAGCGGCGTCGTGCGGCGCAACATTTCGACCGTCGCGGACACATGAGCGACAAAGCCGGCGGAACGCTCCGCTGGTGCCGACCCATCGACCACCGCGCCCAGATAGGTTGCGGCACGCTCGGCGGTGTCGTTGGCGCCGGCATCGGCCAGCACCGGTCCGGCGGGCAGCCACAGGGCGCCCCCGGACCGGGCGGTCGAGCCGCCCACGTAGGACGACTTCTCGACGATGAGCACCGACAGTCCCAGCTCATGCGCAGCCAGCGCAGCCGACATGCCGGTGCCCGAGCCGATCACCAGCAGGTCGACCACGGTATCGGCGACCGGAAGTCCGGCGGGAATCGTCGTGCTGCGCTGAGTCACGGTGAGAACATATGCCGGGCTGACGCGCCGAAGGAAGAGCCCTCCTGATGAGTGGAACAAGCCGGCCCCATTGCCCGGCCCTTGAGTTGAATAGCGCACATGACTCTGCAGTCCGACGCCGACGAAATTCGGCTCATAGAAGCGCAGGCCACGCCGACGCGGTTCGCCCGCGGTTGGCACTGCCTCGGCCTGGTCAGAGACTTCGGTGACGGCAAGCCGCACGCGGTCAACGCCTTCGGGCAGAAGCTTGTTGTGTTCCGCAGCGGCGACGGCGACATCAACGTCCTCGACGGCTTCTGCAGGCACATGGGCGGTGACCTGTCCCAGGGCGAGGTCAAGGGCAACGAGATAGCGTGCCCGTTCCACGACTGGCGCTGGGGCGGCGACGGGCGATGCAAGCTAGTCCCGTACAGCAGGCGCACTCCCCGGTTGGCCCGTACGCGGGCGTGGCACACGCTGGTGCAGGACGGCATGTTGTTCGTGTGGAACGACCCGGAGCTCAACCCGCCCCCACCCGAGGTCAGCATTGCTCGTATCGAAGGTGCGTCCAGTGACGACTGGACCGACTGGCACTGGTACACCACTGTCGTGAACACCAATTGCCGTGAAATCATTGACAACGTCGTGGACATGGCGCACTTCTTCTATATCCACGGCTCGTTGCCCACGCATTTCAAGAACATCTTCGAAGGACACGTGGCGACGCAGTACATGAACAGTGCGGGCCGCCCGGACCTCGGTGGAACCGAAGGTGCGCGAATGCTCGGTACCACCTCGGTGGCGTCCTACTGGGGCCCGTCCTTCATGATCGACGACCTGACCTATCACTATGCGGACGCCGACCACCACACGGTGCTCATCAATTGCCACTATCCGATCGATGCGAATTCCTTTGTGCTGCAATATGGCATCATCGTCAAAAAATCCGAAGCGTTGCCGGAGGACCTCGCGGTGCAGACCGCGATCAGTCTTGGTGACTTCGTCAAGCTGGGTTTCGAGCAGGATGTGCAGATCTGGCGCCACAAGGCGCGTATCGATAACCCGCTCCTGGTCGAGGAGGACGGCCCGGTCTATCAGCTGCGTCGTTGGTACGAACAGTTTTATGTCGACCTGGCCGACGTGCGGCCGGACATGGTGGACCGCTTCGAATTCGAGCTCGATACCACCCGGCCCTACGAAGCGTGGATGAAACAGGTCGAGGCGAACATGGCCGCCCAGTCATGATGACGCTCGATTCACCCGTCAGCGACGACGACAATCGCCTGGCTGAGATGCCGATGATTCCGGTGGCCTGCCGCGCCTGCGGCGCACAGGTGCTGGCGCGCAAGAGCAGTTGGAACCAGACCAGTGTTCAGTGGACCGCAGACGCGACCGCCCGGTGTGCCGAACGCCTTGACGCGGAACGAATCTCGGCGCCCGGGAGCCGCGGGGTGTTCCTCGCGTGCTCGGCGCTGAGCGAGTCGATTGTCGACGCGGTGCGATGCGGGGCGTTGTCTATCGTCGACGAAACAGTGCGTGCCACAACCTAAATCGGAACTATTTCTTTTCCAGCGTGAACTGGCACAAATCGGTGTAGCCATCGCGGAACAATTCGGCACAACCGGTCAGGTACCTCATGTACCGCTCGTAGACCTCGTCCGACTGGATCGCGATCGCCTCGCTCTTGTGGGCCTCCAGGGCCGCCGCCCACATGTCGAGCGTTCTCTTGTAGTGCGGCCGGAGTCGATGGATCCGGCTGACGCTGAACCCAACCGCCGTGGAATTCTCCTCGACCATTTCCACCGTCGGCAGCCTGCCGCCGGGGAAGATCTCTTCCAGAAGGAATTTGACAAATCGGATATGCCACATCGTCAACGGAAGGTTGCGCTGCCGGATCTGCTCGCGGCTCAACACGACGATCGTATGGAGCAGCATCGTGCCGTCGGCCGGCAGCAGGTTATGGGCCCACTTGAAGAAGGGGACGTGGCGGTCGTAGCCGAAATGCTCGAGCGGGCCGATCGCGACGATCCGGTCCACCGGCTCGTGAAACTGCTCCCAACCCTGCAGCAGCACTCGCTTGGAACGGGGGCTGTCCGATTCAGCGAACAATTTTTCGACATAGGCCACCTGATTCCTGCTCAGGGTCAGGCCGACCACGTTGACGTCGTACTTCTCCAGCGCCCGAAGCATCGCCGAACCCCAACCGCAACCCACGTCGAGGAGCGTCATGCCCGGCTGCAGGCCCAGTTTGCCCAGCGCCAGGTCGATCTTCGCGATCTGGGCCTCTTCCAGGGTCATGTCGTCGCGCTCGAAGTAGGCGCAGGTGTACGTCCGCGTCGGGTCTAGGAATAGCGCGAAGAAGTCGTCGGAAAGGTCGTAGTGAGCCTGTACGTCCTCGAAGTGCGGCCGCAGGCTTTGCGCACTTTGTCGCATGCGTCCTCTCGCAACGGCTCGGGCAGGGAGTCCCTGCAGGCTTCACGCCGGCGCGGGTTCCCCCGCGACTGATCCGCACCATTCGGTAAGGGAGATTACACGTATTGGGCACCGCAGCGAGGTAGCGAAACAGGGCGAATTTTGAATGCGATCGTTGCGCGGCTTTTGATTCTGGGCCCGTGATAATTGGCCGTTGCCATTAGGCCACCGGATCGGCTCCGAATCGACCGGAAGGCACGAGTTCAGGCGTGCGCGCCGCCGTCGATCCGGATTTCCGTGCCGGTGATGAACGCGCCGTCATCGGACGCGACCATGGCGATTACCGATGCCACGGCGCTCGGGTCGCCCAGGATGGGGTTGTCTTTCCCGTGCAGCAGCGGTGTCTGCTTGGCCCAGAGGCCGAGGTCGTACCCCTCGGGCATCTTGTCCAAGGTGCTGAGTGCGAGCGCGGTGGAGACCCCGCCGGGTTGGATGTTTACTGCGCGCAGGCCCTGTTTGGAATATTCGAGCGCCAACGAGTGTGTGAATGACAACACGCCGCCTTTGCTGGCGGCATAGGCCGCCATGTAGGGGTGTGCGAACGACGCCGCGGTAGAGGTGAAGTTGACAACGACGCCGCGACCGGAGTCCAGCAGCGCCGGAAGCGCCTGGCGGGTCATCAGGAAGGTCCCTGTCAGGTTAACCGCCAGGGTGGCGTTCCAGTCGTCCAGCGTGTGCTGGTGGGTGTTGGCGCAGCGCTGGATGGCGGCCGCATTGACGAGCACTTCGAGACCACCGAGTTCGTTCAGCGCCGCATCCACCGCGGCTGTTACCGCGCCCTCGTCGGAAACGTCGAGGACCGCGCTGGTCAGTCGCTTACCGCTGCCCGCATCGTCGGCGGTGGCCGCGGTGCTCGACAGCCCGTCAGCCGAGATGTCGTAGGCCACCACGGTGGCGCCCTCGTCGAGCAACCGGGCCACGGTGGCCTGCCCGATTCCGGAGCCCGCTCCAGTCACGATGACCCGTCTGTCTGCGAAACGATCCATCAGCCAACCCCTTTCGGTCATGCGAGCTGGAAGGCGCTGAGCGGGGCTTCCTCGGGGTAGACCGCCGGGCCGCCAAGGTCGTATGCGGCGTTGAGGGCGCCGACGAACGCCGGATCGTGCAGCGGTTCGCTGGGGATGTCCAGCTTGATGCCCTTGCCCATGAGATCGTCGACCATCATGTCGATTGCCTTGTCGACCGTAAGGTCGTCGGAGCCTTCCATGTTCTTCTTCAGCTCGTCGTAGTCGACGAACACTTCGGCCGACCAGTGCACCAGGAAGCGCAGTTCGTCGGTGTGGTGACGGGCGATCACGTCGTCACCGTTCTTCAGCAACCAATAGTCGGGATCGCTTGGGTCGCCGGTGAACATGGTGTCGAATGCCAGGCCGGCCGGAATTTGTTGGGCCAGTGGACCATTGGCCTCGCCGCGGTGCACCATCATCTCGTTCTGGACCACGATGCCGCGGTTGTTGATTGGCGGCAGGATGCGCTCGGGTTCCTTGAGCGGCCCTTCGGGCCAGTAGGTGAAGCCGCTGCCGGCATCGAGCGAGAACCAGGTGATCACCTGTGCCATCTTGATCAGGTAGTCCTGGAATAGGCCGGACTTGCCCATCACGCTGGTCAGCCAGGTGGGCGCATTCTCGTGCCGGACCCCGCGAAAGCTCGGCGAATCCAGGTGCCCCGGGTCGCGATTGGCGCACGGTCCGTTGATGTTGAACAACATCAGCTGTGGCTTGGCGTATTCGGCTTTCCAGTAGGCCTTGGCGAGATCCAGGAAACGCTCGCTGTAGAAGCAGTCGTGCAGTTGCGGGTAGAGCACCGCACCGTAATTGGCGAGGTAGCCGCGGAAGGTCGGCGTCAGAAACAGATCCAGCGACGGGGTGAATCCTTCGGGGAACATGCCGCTCATCGTCGCCATCAGCTCGTCGGCCGACGCGAAGTGCTGGGCGATGATCAGCTTCCAGGGGCCTTCGGTGCGGACCACGTCGAGCAGACGATCATGCTGGTCGTCGGTGTAGACGTTGTCGATTTCGCGGGGCGGATTGGCCGGCCGCAGCACGTCGGAAAGCTCCATCCGCCGCTCCTCGGTGAGCATCAGCTGTCTCCTTTGCAGTTCTGGATCGACCAATTGTGCGCAGCGTCAGCGCGATGCGGCCGACCGTTGTCCGGTCATCGGGACGTCGAAACGAAGGGGGTGGTTGAACCGTGCCCGCAGCAGCGCGCCGATCTCGGCGATGGCCAGCCGGCCCCGCGCGGTCGCATCGGAGCGCATCAAAAAGCCGTGGTACATGCCGGGATAGCGGGTGCTGGTGGTCTGCACGTCTGCGTCGCGTAGCCGGGCCGCGTACCGCTCGCCCCAGTCCCGGATCGGATCGCAGCCGCCAGTCACCACAATCGCAGGCGGTAGGCCGGACAGATCGGCGGCGTAGGCCGGGACCAGATAGGGATCGGTGGGCGCACCGGCGTCGCCGTCGACGAGCGCGTGCATGTAATCGATGTCGTCGCGCGCGAGTAGCGGTGCATCGGCCAGCGCGCCAACGGAGGACGCGGACATGTCGCGATCCAGCCCCGGATAGAGCAGCACCTGTGCGCAGATCGCGGGTCCGCCGCGGTCCCGGGCGGCCAGCGCGACCCCGGCCGCGAGCGACCCGCCGGCGCTGTCGCCGACCACCGCGAGCCGCTCCCCGTCGACACCCAGTTCGGCGGCATTTCGGGAGACCCATGCGGTTGCCGCGTAGGCATCGTCGAACTGCGCCGGCGGTGGAAACTCCGGGGCCAACCGGTAATCGACGGCCACGACGGTGGCCACCGACGCCGCGGCCAGCTCGCGTGCCAGCGGTTCGAACGAGTAGTTGGAACCCATCACCAGCCCGCCCCCGTGTAGGTAAACCAGCACGGGGCCGCCGGCGTCGGCGGTGGGGTGGTAGATCCGGGCCGGGATGTCGCCCGCCGGACCGGGAATCGCGGTATCGGTGACGACGGCCATTTCTGGCATCGTTTCGGGCAGCGGGGCGGATTCGAGCCCGGCGCGCACCGCGGCCAGCCCGCGTTGTCGCATCGGTGCGACGGGGCCGAACGATGCGACGCGCGCCGCCGCGTCGGGATCCAGTGCGGGCGTTACCATCTCATCGCTTTGTCGTGTCGAAGCGGCTTTCGGTGCGCAGCGCCGGGGGTCGTTGTGAGGCGAGCACATCGGCTCGCTCGGCCATCGCGGCGCCCACCGTGTCGGGGTGGGTGTGTAGGTAGAAGCGTCCGTCTATGGCCTGCCGGAACAACGCCTCGGCGGCGTCCGTCGGGTCCATGGCCGTGCCCTTGAGATCCAGCATCGTGGCGCGTTGCGCCTCGGCGGCGACCACGTCACCGTCGGCGTCGATTCCGCCGGCCGACTCGAAGATGTTGGACGACACGGGACCGGGGAGCACGGCTTGCACGTGAATGTGGTTGGCGTGTCCGGTCGACTCGACTTCCAAGTACAGGCACTCGGTCAATGCCAGCACCGCATGCTTGCTGACGATGTACGGCGCTTGCAACGGAATCGCCACCACCGCCCCCACCGACGCGATGTTCCACACCCACGCCCGCTCGTCGGTCGACATCATCTTCGGCAGGAAAGCGCGCACGCCGTAAAAGACGCCGCCGACGTTGATGTCGATGGTGCGCCGCCAATTGGCTACTGGCGTGTCCCACAGGTAGCCGAGCTGTTCGACCCCGGCGTTGTTGACCAGCAACCGCACCGGGCCGACGTCTCCGTAGACCCGATCGGAAAGGTCCTGCACGGCGTCAGGGTCGCGCACGTCGCAGACGACGTCGACAGCCGCCCCGCCCGCGGCGCGCAGTTCGTCGGCGACCGACGCGGCCGCCGCGCCGTCAATGTCGGCCAGCACCACGGTCATGCCGAGCCGGCTCGCGTGGCGCGCCAAGCCTGCACCGAGGCCGGAGCCGGCCCCGGTTATGACGGCAACCCCGCCGGAAAAAGTTGTTTCGGCGCTCACGAACCCGCGGTGTTGTCGGCGGCCAGCTCCGAGAGCAGCACCGAGTTGGTGGCGTCGAGGACGACGTCCATCTCGGTGAACAGAAGGCCGTTGGCGCCGCGCCGGACGCCGACGTTGACGACCCCGCTGGACACCGCGAATGGCACGAAGTTGGCGATTTGGTTGACGAAGATGTAGAACCGCGCGCGGGTGACGTCACCGTCGGTGCCGGTGCGGTGCACGTTGGTGGCGTGGTGGCGCAATGGGTACGGGCTCTGCCTGCGGTGGTCCGACAGCCATTCCATCACCGCGTCCCGACCATTGAGCTCCGGTGACATCAATTCCTCGAAAAGGCTTGCACCGGAATCGCTTCGGGTCAGATAGTGCACGTCCTCGGCGTAACTGGCCGACATCTCGTCGTAGTGGGCCTCGTCGTAGTGGTACCAGAACCCGGCGATGAACTCCTGCAATTCGGGCAGCGTGATGTCAATGGCCATAGCTTGAGTCAACTCGGCTTGTGCGCCGGTGACAGGCCTGATGCCCGGTCAGTGGAACATGGTGTCGAGTCGGCCGGTGATGGTCGGCTCCTCGTCAGGGCGGCAGGACGGGGCGACAGTGATGCGAGTGTCATCTCGAAGCCCATCCGCAACCCGTATTTCAAGCGGCGGAAGTTGCCGTCCTCCACCCACCGAACGTAGGCGTGTCTGCAGCATTGGATGACAAGTTGGGCTGGCAGCTCGCGGCGAAACGGGTCCGCACCGAGGTCAAACCGCGCGGCAAGAAACTCTGAGATGGGTTCGGCCAGGTTTTGTCCCCAATCAAGCCAGCGCAGTCTGTACTGCGGATCGTTGATCATCAACGCCAGGAACCGGCGGTCTGTCTCGACCTGTCCGCGCTTGGGGACTTCGGTGCTAAACGCCTCCACCAATGTGTCGATGGCATTGCTCGTGGGCGGGGCATGTTGGAGGACTTGAACGCTCAGCCTGCCGAACTCGCGAAACAATGGCATGACGACGTCTTCCTTGACCGGAAAGTGGCGGTGGAAGGTGCGAGGCGCGATGCCGGCCGCCTCAGAAATGCGCTCGACGGTTGCTGAGGTCGAGCCCTCGGACAGGAAGATGTCGCGAGCAGCTATTGCGATGTCCAAGCGGAGCTGCTCCGCGCGCCGTGCGCTCAGCGTCGGCTTGCCGGGCGCACTCACGTCGGACTCCTTTTCCGCGCACGGGCTGAATCGTGCGGGCGCATCGTAACCGAGAGCAATGGCGGACTGTGGCCGACGTGATTCAGGCGGCATGCGGTATCCCACTCAGTGGCCATGTTGAGTGATCCCGTGGTCTCGAGTGTGCCTAACATACTGTTGTCAGATTCTGCCACGCAATACAGAATCTGACAGCAAATCGGCTCCACCGGGTCGCGATCGTCTTGATTCCCGTAGGGGCGCGACATCCGCTACAGAGGAGGAACTCCAATGACCGTGGCAGAAGACGACTTGAACTATGAGGACTACACGCATGACTTCATGGGCAAAGTCGGCAACATTCAGGACTTCTCGAGGGGTTTCCTACTAGGGCTGGCCCGCGTCTTCGAGGACACCCTGAATTTCGTTCCCTACGCTCATGTCACCACCTATGCCCCAAAGGTTGGCATGAACACTGCCATGGACGTGGCCGCGGAGGTGTCACGCGCTGGGATGCGACAGGTGATGCCTATGGGTCGCTTCATCGCACCCCCAGGGTGGGATTGGAAAAATGCCCAGTACCAAGCCATCCCATTCGATGTCCAAACGGAGGACCTCACGAAAGAAGCCCTCATACGGTTGATAAAGACCTACTGGGACCAATACCTCAAGGGACACAACTACTTCATCGATCAATGGACGAAGATCATCCCCGAAGACGAAGTCTGGCTGGGTCTGCCTGACATGTATCAACTAATCATCGATTACGAATACCCCAAGCTGGCCAGGGTGCTCGGAATCGAGCCGGTGCATGTCGTCGACTACCTCAAATTGGCCTGCCTCAGCATCGACGGGACGCTCGGCTACGGCGGTGAGTACATCGTGCACAACCCCGATCACGTGGTCCTCAACATGCGTCGATGTGAAGTGCTGCAGAAATACACCGACGAAGGCCTCTACCCACCGGCACGTGCCTGGATGAACTGCACGTTCGAGCAACGCATTTCCGCACCGTTTTTTCCTGGTTGCAAACTCGACATCAATTTGCCGCCAAAGGATTTCAAGTTCGCCAAGGGCGAGCCGTTCTGCGTGTGGACCTACACGCGCGGTGAGGAAAACCATCGGGCAGCTGCGGCCGCGCCCGACCCCCGGGCCAGCGCGATGAAGAAGATTCCCATCTTCCCGGTCTCGTCCTGACGATTCCGTCGCTGTCAGCCGCGCCTCTATAGGCGACTGGGCTGAAATTGTCCTGAGCCGAAACGTTCTCGCAGCTCCCGCTTCAGCAGCTTGCCGCTCGGATTTTTCGGCAACGAGTCGACGAAAAAGACTCGTTTGGGTGTCTTGAATCCGGCCAGGTGCTCTCGGCAGTGGGCGACGATGTCCTCCTCCGTCAGCGTCGCGCCGTCGCGGGGCACGATGGCGGCGACCACGGCCTCAACCCAGACCGGGTGCGCCAGGGCGAACACCGCAGCCTCTTGAATGCCGCTGTGCCGGTAGAGGACCTCCTCGACCTCGCGGCTGGCAACGTTCTCACCGCCGGTCTTGATCATGTCTTTCTTCCGGTCGACGACGTGCAACAGCCCGTGCTCGTCGTAGAAACCCAAATCGCCCGAGTGGAACCAGCCGCCCCTGAACGCCTCGGCGGTGCGTTCCGGGTCGTCCAGGTAACCCAGCATTAGATGTGGACTGCGGTGCGCGATTTCGCCGACGACGCCGGTAGCGACCGGGACGTTGTCCTCGTCGAGAATCGTCGTCTCCACGTTGGCGACGGGACGCCCGGCCGAACCGGCGTGTGCCCCCTGCTCGTCGGGTCCCAGCGCGGAGGCCAGCGGTGCCATTTCGGTCTGGCCGTAGAAATTCCATAATCTCAGATTGGGCAGGCGTCGCCGCAGCTCGGCCAGCACCTCGACCGGCATCGCCGAGGCGCCGTAGTAGCCCTTGCGCAAGCTCGACAGGTCCACCTGGTCGAACACCGGCGATCGCAGCAGCGAGATCCACACCGTTGGGGGAGCAAAGTAGTTGGTGACCCCGTAGCGCTCGATTGTGCGCAGCACCCTTTCCGGGTCCGGTCGCGGCAGGATGATGCTGGTGGCGCCGAGGTAGACGTCGGTGGCCAGGAAGTTGTCCAACTGCGCGCAGTGATACAGGGGCAGCGAGTGGATCTCGATGTCGTCATGGGCCATCTCGCCGGCGAGGATGGTGCTGACGTACTGCCACATCAGGCTGCGGCTGGTGTGCATGGCGGCCTTCGGATGGGACTCGGTGCCGCTCGTGTACATCAGCCGCACCAGTTGGTCGTCGTCGACGTGCGGGTTGGGCGCTTCGGTGTCGGTGGTCAGCCACCGCGTGAAATCGTCCCAGCCGGACGGGCTGTCGTGCCCGGCGGGCGCCAGAGCCACCCGGGTGCGGACCACGCCGCCCCGCCGCATCGCCTCTTCGGCCGTCGCTACCAAATCCGCTTCGGCAATGAATCCGCTGACCCGACTGTGGCCGAGGATGTAGCCGATCTCCTCGGCGGTCAGCATGAAGTTGACCGGGACGAGGACCACCCCGGCCCGGGTCGTGGCGAACGCCAGCACGGCGTATTGCCAGCAGTTGTGTGACAAAAGCGCGACGCGATCGCCGGGCCCAAAGCCGTTGTTGTGCAACGCCGCCGCGGCACGGTCGACCAGATTGTCGAACTCGGCGAAACTCAGCACGACGTCGCCGTCGATGACCGCGGTCTTGTCCGGATGTCGGCGGGCCGAGCGGCGGGGGATATCTCCGAGCCCGTGGCTGCGCGCCCGCGCGATGATCGCGTCCAGGTCGTGGGACCGCATGCCCGCCACGGTAGGCGCCCATACAGAGTCGCGCGCGGTCGACGTCCCGCTGAGTAGACAGGGACCCGCACATCTGCGCGGACGGCCTCGATACTCGTCGACATGAGCGCTGGTGTCCCCGTCACGACCGAACGCGCCGGACGGGTGGATCTGGATTTGGACGAACTGCGGGCCAACCTGTGCCATGCGGACCCTGGCGTGCTGGTCGCCGTGCTGGCGCAACTGACCGGCGACCCGGCGGTGGTTGACCGGTACGCACCGAAGATCTCTCATGTGCCCGACCCGCCGGAGCAGGCCGGTGTCACCGATCCCGAGACGGCCGCAGCGCTCGTCGATGCGGTGATCGCGGCGCTGCAGTCACCGCGCACCGCCACCGCCGTACCTGCCAATGACCCCGACCTGTTCGCGCGCATCACACCGGTGGCACTTGGGGGAGTGGTTGGCTCCGATTACATCCCGCTGCTGTTGGAGCAGGGCGGGTTCCAGCCGTCACAGCCGGTATTACCGCGAACCGCCAAGCTCCCCGATGGCTTTCGGGTCGCGATTGTCGGCGCGGGCATCGCCGGGCTGACCGCCGCGCTGGAGTTGGCGGATGCCGGCATCGAGTACCAGATCTTCGACCGAAACGACGAAGTGGGAGGCACCTGGTACACCACCACCTACCCGGGCATCGGCGTGGACACGCCTTCTGCGTACTATTCGTTGTCGCGGGATATCAACGGGGATTGGTCCAGTTACTACCCGATGGGCGCGGAGTATCAGTCCTACCTGGTTTCGGTGGCCGACAAGAACAATCTGCGGCAGCGCACCCGGTTCGGTACCGAGGTCGAAGCACTGTGGTGGGACGAAACGAGCCGGCAGTGGCAGATCCACTCGGTGGGCCCCGACGGTGCCCGAGACGTGACGTATGCCAACGTCGTGATCCCGGCCGCCGGCTATCTCAACCGACCCCGTTGGCCGGATTTGACTGGCCGCGAAACGTTCTCGGGAGTTTCGATCCACTCCGCGCAGTGGGATCCCAACCTGGATTTGACGGGTAAGAGGGTCGCCGTCATCGGCGCCGGTTGCACTGCGGTGCAGATCGTCGATGCCTGCGTGGACCAGGTCGCGCACCTGACCGTGTTCCAGCGGCAGCCCCACTGGGTGGCGCCCCGAAGGCGAGCGACCGACGAGGTGCCCGAATACCAGCGCTGGCTGGGCACCCGGCTGCCGTATTACGCGAATTGGATACGGCTCAAATCGTATTGGGGCACGGCGGACAACAACTACCCGGTGATCCTGCATGACCCGGACTGGGCGGCCAAGCACCTGTCGATCTCGCCCGCCAACGACGCGCTGCTGCAGATGTGCCTCGACTACATCGATCGCGTATTCGGCGCCGGCAGCGACCTCGCCCGCAAGGTGACTCCCGACTTCGCTCCCTACGGCAAGCGGATAATCCGCGATCCCGGCGGTTACTACGCTGCGCTGGCACGCGAGCACGTGGACGTTGAGGCCAGCGAGCCCGCTCGGGTCAACGAGGACGGAATCGTGACACCCGATGGCCGACAGATCGATCTCGACGTCATCATCTACGCCACCGGCTACTACCTGGATTTCCTTTCCACCGTGGATATCCGGGGTCGTGACGGTAGGAAGCTCACCGACGAGTGGGGCGACATCCCGCGCGCCTATCGCGGCGGGATGGTGCCCGGCTTCCCGAACATGTTCATTTCCTCGGCGCCCAACTACAGCCCGGGTCACGGGGCCGGCCACAACTTCGGCGTCGAGGTGATGGTGCACTACGTTATGGAATGCCTGCAGTTGATGGCGCTGCGCAAAGCCGCCACCATCGAGGTGACGCGGAGCGCGTACGAGCGCTATGTCGGCGACATCGATGCGACCATGGCTGGCACCGTCTGGTGCCACACCCCCTCCGCCCACACGTACTACCGCTCGGGCGGCGGGCGGATTGTGACCGCTTTCCCATACCGGCTACTCGACTTCTGGCGCGACCATCGTGCTCCGCTCGAAGCGGATCTCACCCTGCGATGAGCCGGTTACTCAGCGGCAAAACGGCTTTGGTGACCGGCAGCAGCCGGGGAATCGGCCGCGCAATCGCCCAGCGCCTGGCCGCCGAAGGCGCCACGGTGGCGGTCACCGCGCGGTCGCACACGCCGTCCTTGTCGGTGCGTGCCGGAACGACCTCCGCGTTCCGGGGCACCATCGCCGAGACGGTTGATCTGATCGGGGCCGCCGGTGGCCAGGCATTCGGCGTCGCCGCCGACCTGGAGGACGCCGAGCAGCGTGACGGATTGGTCGACGCGGTGCTAGACCACACCGGGCGCATCGACATCCTGGTCAACAACGCCGGTTTCGCCGACTACGCGCTGGTCGAGGACATGAGCCTGGAAACGTTCGACCGCACCGTGGAGCACTACCTTCGCGTGCCGTTCGTCCTCACGAAATCTGCTGTGCCGCATATGCGCAAGCAAGGCGCGGGCTGGATCGTCAACATCGGCTCCGTCACCGGCGTGGCGCCGGTGCGACCATATCGGGAATACAACAAGACCTCGGGCGACGTGATCTACGCGGCTATGAAGGCCGGCCTGCACAGGTTTACGCAGGGGGTCGCCGCCGAGCTCCTCGACGCGAACATCGCGGTCAACTGCGTTGGTCCGTCGACAGCCGTGCGTACACCCGGTGCGGCGCAGTTGATTCCGGACGCCTTCCCCACCGAGCCGGTGGAGTACCTGGCCGAAACTGTGCTCGCAATGTGTCACCTGCCGGCGACGGAGCGCACCGGCCTGTTGGCGTTCAGCCTGCACTATCCGTGGTCGCAGCAACTGCCGGTGCACAGCCTCGACGGTAGTGGGTTGCTCCCACCGCTCGAACCGCCGCCGACGGCCAACCCGAATATCCTGCCCGCCGGTCTGTAGCTCACAGCAATCCTGCCGGCGACCCGATTGCAGTGTTGCTTCGGCAGAAACTGTGGCAGACCCGATCACGCACGACGACGTCGGGACATTCGGGATCGAACCATCGGTCCACGTAGGCCCAGTGAATCGGATGCATGAGGTACGCGCCGGTCAGCCCGTTCGGGTCGGTGAAGTGCTGTTCGAACACATGGGTCCAGGCCGACGCGCCGATTGCCGCTTCCACGCGGCTGAGCTGCCAGTCGGTTATCGAGCGTACATACCGAGGCATGAGTCGCAGGTCCGCCTCGAACCGCGCAACGGTCGCCGCGTCGGTACCGGGCACCACGGTCAGCAGCAAGGTGCGATAGACGGTCCCGGGTATCGCTGACCGGCCCGTGCTGGCGGGGCAACCGGAGTAGGTGGCCCCGTTGACGCGACGGACCGCGGGGTCACCGAGGACGTCGTCGAAGAGCGCCGCAACAGAGTCCCATTCGGTCGCATCAGTGAACCGCAGGTGCATGAGGATATCGCCGCCGTTGCGGGCACCCGGGAGCGTCGGTTCCACCAGAACGCGTTCACCGCGTATCTGCGCGGCCGCGCCGCGAAGTGTCGCCAGCACCCGGTCGCGATCTCCCTCGGCGACGTCGAGCAGCCTCGTAACGCTATACATCGCAGAGTCCATCCACGTCGTCCGCGGCCGCTGCGAACGACCGTGATCGATCCTGCACCAATTCGGCAATGCGCGACCACCATTCGCCCAGCGCCGGGTCCGGCCTGCCCTGCCAGGTCATCTCCCACCACGCCGGCACGCTCGGCAGCGTCCAGGTGACGGTCACCGTGTTCGGCTGGTCGTCGAACCAAATGGGCGGGCTGACCAAGACGTCCCGCAGCGTCATCCCGCGATCGCGCGCGCCGGGCGCATACTCCGAGAGGTAGGTGTCGACGAACCGGCGCGCACAGCCCGGCTTGGTGATCACACGGTCGATCACGAAGATTTGGCCGTCTGCCATCACCCGACCGTATGGCACGCAGCGAACGGCGCGCGTTCGGTTCCCGGCCATCGGGATGCGTTAGGCACCTATCGCCGCAACATGTCAGCGAGCGCGGCGGCGGCCTCCTCCCGGGCCCGGTGCGCGAGATCGAGCATCGGCATCGTCATGAAGCCGTGAATGCCGCCGTCATAACGCAATTGGACGGTCGGCACGCCGGCGGCCTGTAACGCCTCCCCGAACATCAGTCCCTCGTCGCGTAGCGGATCGTGCCCGGCGATGACCATCACGGCGGGTGGCAGCCCATCCAGCTCGGCGTTCATGGGTGTTGCATACGGGTGCTCTCGGTCGGCCAGCGACGGCACGTACTGATCCCAATACCACTGCAGCGCTGGCCTCGGGTTGTAGAAACCGTGGCCGAATAACCGATAGGACTCGTTGTGGAAGTTTGCCGCCACAACCGGGTAGATCAGGAACTGGGCAGCCAGCGGGGGATTGCCTCGGTCGCGTGCCATCAGCGCGGTGACGGCGGCCAGGTTGCCACCGGCGCTATCGCCGCCCACCGCCAGGCGGTCGGCTTCGCCGCCGAGGTCGGACGCGTTGCGCGCCGCCCATCGGACGACGGTGTACACATCGTCGGCCGCTGCCGGCCAGCGGTGCTCCGGCGCCAACCGGTAATCCACCGAGATCACCACGGCGAGAACGCGGTTCGCGATGTCACGGCAAAGCGCGTCGTGGCTGTCCAGGTCGCAGAACACGAAACCCCCGCCGTGGGCGTACACAAGAATCGGCAGGCTCGTGTCCCCGATTTCGGGCCGGTAGACGCGGACCGGAATATCGCGGCCGGGCCCGTCGATCATGCAGTCGCGAACCTCGGCGACGGGCTGAGGCTTGGCGGGTGGCACGAACCTGGATCGGATCAGCGCCCGGGCCTCCGCACCGGTCATGGTGTGCACCGGCGGGAAGCCGGCGTCGAGCATCTCGATCACCGGTGCGATCTGCGGATCGAGGGTCACGCGTACTGGAGCGCCGGCCGAACCGGGCGCAACGGCCTCAGCGGCTGCAGCGTCGGCGCGACGCGCTGGGGGCCGTCCTCGACGTTCCGCCAGATGCCCATCGCGGTCATGCGCACGGGCGCGGTCAGTCGCTGGTCGAACATCATGCGGTTCATCGGACCACACACCGAGACGGCGGCCATGACTTCTTGGCCCTCACCCGGGCCCCCGCCGATCGGCGCTGCCACGCAACCGAATCCGAGCAGCGACTCCTCCCGTTCGAAGGCGACCCCGTGGGCGCGCACCTTGGCCAGCTCGACCGCGAGCTGCGCGCCATTGGAAATCGAGTATTTCGTCTTGCGAACCCGCAGATCGAGCTGGGGATCGTCGTCACGGTAGGCCAGGATCGCCTTCCCTACGGCGGTACAGTGCGCGGGCTGGCGACCGCCCACACGGGTGGGTATCCGCTGATCGCCGATCTTGTCCAGGTAGACGACGTCCGCGCCGTCGAGGACCGCCAAGTGCACGACAAGCCCTGTGGCGCGGTGTAATTCGCCGAGCAAGGGGCCGGCCGCCCGCACCAGGCGATCCTGGTGCACGGCCAGCGATCCCAGCTCCACCAGGCGCATGCCCAGCTCGTAATCGCGGCCGCTGCGGCGAAGCCACCGCAGCTGCACCAGGCGCTCTAGCATGCGGTGCGCCGACGACCGCGGCAGGCCGGTGCGGCGCACAATCTGTGCCAGCGTCAGCCGGCCCGGTCCGTCGAATGCGTCGAGGACCAGTGAGATGCGGTCGATGACGGCCGTCGGGGTCTCGACGCTCTTGACGGCTGATGTCATCGGTCCTCCATGTATCTAGCAGGCATATTACTAATAGTCATATAGTTCTAGCACACAGATGTGGCCGCTGTCACGCACGCGGCCGTGAACGTAACGGGACGGCGGAATTTGGCAGGCTTGTTGGGCGGGTGTCGCGACCGCGGCGTGGCGCCAAGCGTTCGAACTGGGTGCCGTTACCTTTATCCGCGGAAGACGTCGAGCGAGCCGACGTGGGCGCGATTGGTCTTCAGCCGTTCCTGCAATTCCCACGTTCCGTCGGAGCGCCGGTGCCACGTGTCCCTGTAGTCGCCGAGCGTGTAAAACCTTGTCGCGGGGTTTGCGTCCGAGCTCAGGTGAACATCGTGGACGTAGGCACGGGTGATCGCGGTGTCGCCGTCGACATCGATGACCACGTTGGCGAGAAGGTGTTGGGTCGGACCGCAATGGTCGAGAAAGCCGCGGATCAGCTCGATCATCGCCGCGCTTCCGCGCAGGCGGCCGGTCCCGAAGTCGCCCTCGGCGTCATCGGCCAAGATCTCGGCGATCGCGGCCCAGTCGCGATCGTCCATCGCGCGGGCGAACTGCTTCAACGCGCGTTCGATGTCACGCTCGTCGAGCAGAATTCGCAGTCGATCGCTGTCCATGGGTCGAGAAGGCTCAGCCCTTGGCGGCCGACCGGCCCGCGCGGCGGCCGTAGAAGCTGCCGTCGCCCAGCGAGATGCCGCTGGCGTAACCCCACGCGGCCAGTCCCGCGGTCGACCGGCCGGCGGCGAAGAGCCCCGGGATGGGCTCGCCGCTGACGTGCAGGACCTCGGCCTCCAATGTGGTCGCCAGCCCGCCCAGCGTGAACCCTCCGGTGTTCTCCCGCAGGTCGATTGCCCCGACCGGGGAACCGATCGGCCTGAGCCACTCGGGCTTCTTGTGCAGGAGTGGATCCTCGCCGCGCGCGGCGCCCTCGTTGTAGGCGGCCACCGTCGCCTGCAGCGAACCGGGGGCCAGGCCCATGTCGCGCTCCAGGTCGGCCACGGTGTCGGCCACCCAGGTCGGCTGGCGCAGCATGAATTTGGGCGACCACGACGCCATCGCCTCCTGCTGCGCGTCGTCGTCGATGATCAGGTACGCGACGTTGTCCTGCTGGTACAGCGTCAGCTGCCCGACCCGGCCCGGGTAGGTGTCCTCGGGGACGTAGCGCTGGCCGCGGCCGTTGACCAGGATGCCGCGCACCAGTTGCTGGGGATCGATGAAGATCGCGACCTCGGTCGCGTCCATGTGGGCCAGATCGGCGCCCAGCGCCTGCGCCATCCGGATCGCCTGCCCGTCGTGCTGCTCGATCGAGGCGGCCGGCCGCCCGGCAATCCGCGGGGCGTACCGCGCCACCATGGCGTCGTTGTAGGCGAAGCTGCCCGTCGCCAGCACCACCCCGCGGCGGGCCCGAACCGTCATCTCGGCGCCGTACTGGCGGGCGCGGAGGCCGACGACCCTGCCATCGGACTCGACGATCAGGCTTTGCACGCGGACGTCGTAGAGCGCCCGCGCGCCGGCCGCCGCGGCCGTCTCGACGAGGGGCTTCATCAGCATGTAGCCCGCGCTGGCTTCGCCCTGCTTCTTGTTCTGCATCTGCGGGACGTGCCCGCGCGGGGCGGGGGAGGCGATGGTGTTGAACGGGTATGCGTTTTCGCCGCCGCTATACATGAGGCCCTGGTCGCCCATCG
Organism: Mycobacterium sp. IEC1808; assembly: GCF_002101935.1. Classification (NCBI taxonomy): domain Bacteria; kingdom Bacillati; phylum Actinomycetota; class Actinomycetes; order Mycobacteriales; family Mycobacteriaceae; genus Mycobacterium; species Mycobacterium sp. IEC1808. The sequence goes on from NZ_LQPV01000004.1 coordinate 26,776, forward strand.
GCTCCCAGCCGGGCTCGGAGAAAAACTCCGCCTTGAACGGCACCCCGCAGCCGACGAGCCAGTCGAAGTGGGCGACGCTGCCCGCGCAGTAATCGGCGATCCGGTTCTCGTCGGCGCCGGGTCCCATCGCCACGTTGAGGAAGGCGGCCATGTTGTCGACGGAATCGCTGAAGCCGCAAGCCTTTTGCAGCGCGGTGCCGCCGCCGAGGTAGATGAAGCCGCCGGCCATGGCCGCGGCACCGCCCCACGACCCGGTGCGCTCCAAGACCAGCACGTCGGCGCTGGACCGGACCGCCTCGACCGCGGCGGCGGCGCCCGCGACCCCGTAGCCGGCGATGACGACGTCGGCCTCCTGATCCCAGGAGGCGATCGACGATGCCGGGACGGGTGTGACGTCCGCGTCGGGCGTCATAGCCGCATCGCCGCGGGCATCTCGCCGACCCACTGGTGACCCCAGTAGCTGTCCGCGGTGATTTCCTCGGCGGTGTAATACGTTTCGTCGACACGCATGCCGTCGGTGCCGAACTCGATGTCCCAGTCACCCGGCGCGCGGACATAGAACGACACCATCTTGTCGTTGGTGTGGCGCCCCAGCGTGGAGGACAATTGGAACCCCTCGGCGTTGACCCGGTCCAGCGCCTGGCCCACCGCGTCGAGGGTGTCGACCTCGACCATGATGTGAACGACGCGGGGGTCGCGCAGGTGCGCGGCCGGCACGATCGCCAGGCTGTGATGACGCTCGTTGATGCCGAGGAAGCGCACCCGCACCGGACCGAACTCTTTCGGCAACGGCACCCGGAAGGCGCCGCGGGAGCGGAAACCCAGTACCTCGGTGTAGAAGTCGAACAGCGCGTTGGGGTCCATCGCGGGCAGCACGACATGGCCGAGGCCCTGATCGCCGGTGACGAATTTCGCGCCGAACGGCGTGATCACCGGGCTGTGGTCAAGCACCGGGCCGTGGAAAACCTCCAGCGTGTGGCCGGCAGGGTCTTCGAACGCGATCGCCTCTTCGACCCTGCGCTCCTCGGCCTCGTCGACGGAGAGCTGCTTGAACGCGACGCCGGCGCCGTCAAGGGTGGACTTGGTCCGTTGCAGCGCCGCACGATCGCGCACCTCCCAGCCGATGGTGAGCACCCGCTCCGTTTCGCCGGGCACGACGGCGATCCGGGCGGCCCGTTCGTCCATCCGCAGGTACAGCGCCGAGGGGTCGGATCCCTTACCTTCGGCGAAACCTAAGACGTCGAAGGCGAAATGCCGCCAGCGATCGACGTCGTTGGTCGAAATGCTGATGTAGCCAAGGCTTTTGAGGTCGCTCATCGCGTGCTCCTAGTTCGCCGTTAAATCAACGCCCGCAGCGGGCCTTCCGGCGGGTCGATGCCCAGCGAGCTGAGCGCGGACGCGTGATAAGTGGTGCCGGGGACATGGATGGCGTGCATTTGACCGACATGCACGTCTCGCCAGTAGCGTTGCAGTGGCTTGTCCATCCGTGACGCATTGCCGCCCGAACGGGCGAAGATTTCGTCGACCGCCGACACCGCGCGCCAGACCGCACGGACTTGAGTGCGGCGACCGGCCGCGCGGTCCGCGAACGACACCTCCTTGCCGGCGGCGACCATGTCGTAGATGCGGTCGGCGTTGGCGAGCAGTTCCTGGCGGGCGGCGTTGATGTCGGCGGCGGCCTCGCCGACGGCGTACATGACGTACGGGTCGTCCTTGATCGCGGTACCGGTGGCGCCGACTCGCTCCCGCTGATAGTCCAGGTGCGCGGCCAGCGCTCCCTCGGCGATGCCGATGGTCGCCGCGGAGATGCCCAGCGGGAACATCGTCGACCACGGCATCAGATACAGCGGTTCGGTCATGCCGGCCTCACGCTGCGCGGTGCCGTCCATCACCTTGGTCGCGTCCATGGTGCGGTAGGTCGGGACGAACGCGTCCTTGACGATGACGTCCTTGGAACCGGTTCCGCGCAGCCCGACCACATTCCAGGAGTCCTCGACGATTTCGTAATCCTTGCGGGGCAGGATCATGTGCAGCATCTGCGGCGGCATGATTGGGATGCCCTGCTCGTTGCCGAGCATCGCGCCCAGGATGATCCAGTCGCAGTGGTCGGTACCCGAGCTGAACTGCCAGCGGCCGTTGAAGATGTAGCCGCCGTCCACGGGCTTGGCCACGCCCTGCGGCGCGTACGGCGAAGCCATCCAGGTGTCGACGTCGTCGGCCCAGACCTCGGCAGCGACCTTCGGATCGGCATAAGCCAGCTGGTAGGGGTGCACGCCCACCACACCCACGATCCACCCGGCGGCTGGATCCAGGGCCGCCGTGGCCATCACCGTCTCGGCGAACTCGCGGGGGTGGGCCTCGAAACCCTGGTACTTCTTGGTCTGCAGCAACCGGATCAAACCGGCCGCCTTCATGTTCTTCACCGTCTCGTCGGTAAGCCGGCCGATCTGTTCGGCCATGGGCGCCTGCTCACGCAATTGGTCGGCCATTTCTACGACTCGGTCAAGTACCCGCTCGCTCATTTCATCGTCCTAACGTGTGTGGGCTTATGAATGGTTTACCGCAGTCCAGGCACCGACTTGCCGCTGATCCCGATCAGCGGACGAAATTGCGTCATAACCCGGCATAGGTGCCGTTGTCAACGTCGCGGTCGCCGGTCAACGGCCGCGACGACTCCTAGACTTTCGCGAGCAGGCCGGCGTCGATCACGATCTGGGTGCCGGTGATGTAACGCGCCTCGTCGGACGCGAGGAACACGACGGCGTTGCTGACATCGACGGGTTCGACCCAGGGCACCGGTAACAGGTGACGAGCCGGCAGCACCTCGGCGGCGTCCTCCGCCGTCGGATTGTCCAAGTCGGGCCGCAGGCGTCGAAACGTCGCCTCGTTGAGAACCATCGCGGTTCCGACCGCCCCGGGGTGAACGGTGTTGACGCGGATACCCCGCGGTCCGAGCTCGTTGGCGAGCGTGCGTGCGAGCCCTACGACGGCATGCTTGCTGGCCGTGTAGGCGGCTGTGTTGGCCGTGCCCCGAATACCGTTGGTGGAGCTGACAATGACGACGGATCCGCCTCGCTCGCCCCCGTAGCGACCAATATGGGGCACACTGGCCTTGACGGTGTGCCAGACACCGGTGAGGTTGATATCCAGGACCTGCTGCCAGCTTTCGGCGGTGATCTCCCAAGTAGGGGCGCCCGCCGGATGGATTCCCGCATTGGCGACAACCACGTCGATGCGACCGAGTTCGGCGACGGCAGCATCCACCGCGGCCGTCATCGCGCTGAAGTCGCCGACGTCGGCCAGACCCGTCGCGACGCGCACCCCATGCCGTGCGACGGCGCTCGCGGTCTGTTCGAGGTCGGCGGCCGACTCGGGCATGTCCAGCGCGATGACGTCGGCGCCCTCCTCGGCCAACCGCTCACAGTGGCACCGTCCGCTGCCCCGGGCGGCCCCGGTCACCAACGCCACGCGGCCACGCAGACCAGACATCAGGATCCCTTGATCAGTGAAAATCCCTTGTAGCCGGCCTCGGCGACCTCGGTGCAGATGTCGAGATAGACCCCGAAGCCGCCGATGAAAAGCATGAACACGCGCGGCTTCCCGGGGATGTTCGCTCCGAGGTACCACGAGTTGGCCTTGGTAAACAGGGTGGCGTCGGCCCGGCGGGCGCACTCGGTGACCCAGCCATCGACCGCGTCCGGGGTCGCCTCGATCGCGGTGTAGCCGTGGGCGTCGAGGTAGGCGATGCAGTCGGCGATCCAGTTCACGTGGGCCTCGGCGTGCAACACCATGTTCGCCAGCACCGCGGGAGCCCCCGGGCCGCATACCACGAAGAGATTGGGGAACCCGTCGACGCCCAAACCGAGGTAGGTGCGCGGTCCTTCACACCAGTAATCGCGGAGCCGCCTGCCGGCCCGGCCGACGATGTCGATCTTCGCCAGCGCACCGGTCATCGCGTCGAAGCCCGTCGCGAGCACGATCATGTCGACGTCGTAGTGGGCGTCGGTGGTGTTGATCCCGGTCGCGTCGATGGACTCGATCGGTGTGTTACGCACGCTGACCAACTTCACATTGGGGCGATTGAAAGTTTGAAAGTAGTTGGTGTCGGTGCAGATTCGCTTGGTACCGATCGGGTGGTCGTTAGGGATCAGCAGTTCGGCCAGCGACGGGTCGTCGATGACCCCGCGGACCTTCTCTTCGTAGAACTTGCGGGCCTCGTCGTTGGCGGCCGGGTCGACCAACTGGTCCGTGAAGGTCTTGGAGAACAGCACGCCGCCGAGATCCCAGCGCTTCTCGAATGCCGCGCGGCGTTCCTCGGCCGTGGCCTCCATCGTCGGCTTGGGATACGCCACGTGGGGCGAACCGCCGGAGCTGCGCCATGACGCCCGCCGCCGCTTCGCGTAGTTGGCCTTGACCTCGGCCCGGTCGGCATCGGTGAGAGGCCGATTGCCCGCGGGCACGCTGTAATTCGGGGTGCGCTGGAAGACATAGAGCTGGGACGCGGCTTCGGCGATGATCGGGATCGACTGGATGCCAGACGATCCGGTGCCGATGACCGCCACCCGCTTGCCGGCGAAGTCCACCGGCTCGTGGGGCCACGATGCGGTGTGGTGGACATCCCCGGCGAAGGTCTCCAACCCGGGGAAGGAAGGGGTCAGCGCCGCCGACAAGGGGCCGGTTGCCATCAGGCAGAACCGCGCGGTTACCTGCTCGCCGCTATCCGTGGTCACCGTCCAGCGCAGGCTCCGTTCGTCGACTACCGCCGACGTAACGCGAGCGTTCAGCGTCACGTCGCGGCGCAGATCCAGTCGGTCGGCGACCCAGTGGATGTAAGCGAGGATCTCGGCCTGGGTGGCGTACTTCTCCGACCAATCCCACTCCTGCTGCAATTGATCCGAAAACGAGTAGCAATAGTCCACGCTTTCGACGTCGCAGCGGGCGCCGGGATACCGGTTGAAGTACCAGGTACCGCCAATGTCGGGCCCGCTCTCGAACACCCGGACGCTCAACCCCGCCGACCGTAGCTTGTGCAGCGCGTAGAGGCCCGCGAAGCCCGCACCGACGACAACGGCATCTACTTCGGGGGCCATCCGCGGATCACTGGCAGTCTTCACGGGTGTCTACGGTAGGTCGCGGCGGGCACCGTCAGCCGCGATCTCCCGGTGACCGGACGCCGTGATAACGGCCTCCCAACCATCGGAATGACGCCGCCGCCGCTACCGGCCGGCTCGTAAGAATCGCGGTATGCCAGAAGTCGGAAGGCGCGACACTGCCGTGCACGCCGGCGCGCAGGCTGCCACCGTCGAGGTCGCCTTGGACGGCGAGCTCTATCGGTTGCGGTGGCCGCGCGACAAATCCCTCGTGGACACGATGCTCGACGCGCGAATTGACGTGCCACATTCGTGCCGCGAGGGCCATTGCGGCTCGTGCGTGGCGACGGTGCTGTCCGGGAAGGTGGACTTGGTCGGTGGGGATGTTCTCGGACCCCAAGACCGTGCCGAGGGCTTGATCCTCTGCTGCCAGGCGCGCCCGCTCAGTGACCATGTCCGCGTCGAGTTTTAACGCCGCATGACAGGGCGTCTGGCGGGCAAGGTCGCGCTGATCACCGGTGCGGCGCGGGGGATCGGCCGCGCACAGGCGGTGCGGTTCGCGCAGGAGGGCGCCGACATCGTGGCGCTCGACGTGTGCGGACCCATCGATACCGTGGTGGTCCCGCACAGCACAGTCGCCGACCTCGACCGGACGGCTTCGTTAGTCGCGGAGGCCGGTGGTCGGGTGCACACCGAAACGGTCGACGTGCGGGACCTCGCCGCTGTCCAGGTCGCCACCGACCGAGGCGTGCGGCGGTTCGGCGGATTGGACGTGGTGTGCGCGACCGCCGGAATCACGTCACGCGGTATGGCGCTCGAGCTGGATGAAAAAGCCTGGCGCACCATGCTGGACGTCAACCTCACCGGTGTGTGGCACACATGCCGGGCCGGCGCCCCACACCTCATGGCGCGCGGCGCCGGGGCGATGATCCTCACGAATTCAATTGCCGGGTTGCGCGGTCTGGTTGGTGTGGCGCATTACACCGCCGCCAAGCACGGCGTGGTCGGCCTGATGCAGAGCCTGGCCAAAGAACTTGCGCCGCACAACATTCGGGTGAACTGCGTGCACCCCACCAACGTCGACACCCCGCTGATCCAGAACGACGCGGTGCGCGCAGCGTTCCGCCCCGATGTGGACCGGCCGCCGACTCGTGCCGAATTCGCCGAGGCGGCGCGGACCATGAACATGCTTCCGGTTCCGTGGATCGATGCGGTCGACGTGGCCAACGCGGCTTTGTTCCTGGCGTCCGACGAGGCGCGCTACATCACTTCGGTCAGCTTGCCGGTCGACGCCGGCGCCACCCAACGATAGGGGTAATCATGACGGACATCAGCAAATACGGCCCGTGGGCGGTGATTGCCGGCGGCTCGGAAGGGGTCGGTGCCGAGTTCGCCAAGCAATTGGCGGCCGACGGATTCAACCTGGTCCTGATTGCCCGCAAGCCGGCACCCCAGCAGGACACCGCGCGGCAATGCCGCGAGATAGGGGTCGAGGTGCGCGAGCTGGCGGTCGATCTCCTTGACCCCGAAGCAATTTCAGCGATCATGGCCGCGACGACCGATCTCGAGGTCGGCCTGCTGATCTACAACGCGGGCGCGAACACCTGCAGCGAGCCTTTTCTGGATGCCGACCTCGCTGACTTCTCCCGGGTGATCGAACTCAACGTCACCCGGATGCTGCAACTCGTGCAGCACTACGCCCGGCCGATGCGCGAGCGCGGGCGCGGCGGCATCCTGTTGGTCGGCTCGATGGCCGCCACACACGGCTCGATTCGGCAGTCGGTCTACACCGGCGCCAAGGCCTTCAGTCGGCTGTTCGCCGAGAGCTTGTGGCTCGAATTGCGCGAGTTTGGTGTGGACGTGCTCGAACTCGTGCTGGGGGTGACCCGCACGCCGGCCATGGCACGGCTGGGACTGAACTTCGACGTGCCGGGTCTACGGATCTCGGAACCGGTCGATGCGGCCCGCGAGGGACTCGACCACCTGAGCGATGGTCCCGTGTTCATCGCCGGCGGCAACGCCGAGGCGGTACACCAGGGCAGCGGGCCGGACCGCGCCGCGATCGTGTTGGGCGCGCATCGCACCGTGCAGGAACTCCTGGGCCAGAGATGATGCGGCTCGGATTGGCCACCCCGGTGGTGGCCGGGCTGCCTGGTGTCGCAAGCGAGTGGGAGGCGACCGCCTCGGCCGCCGCGCTGGCCAGTATCGCCGAGGCCGCCGACAGGCTCGAGTTCGACTTTCTCACCTGTTCAGAACATGTCGCGGTGCGCTCGCCGATTGCGCTACCCGCGGAGACACCTACTGGGATCCGCTGGCCACGTTGGGATTTATGGCCGCACGGACCACCCGGATACGGTTGACGACATCGCTGGTGGTGCTCGGCTATCATCATCCGTTGGCGATCGCCAAGCAGTACGGCACCTTGGATCGGCTCAGCGGCGGCCGCGTGACACTGGGCGTCGGCGTGGGCTCGATGGCGGCCGAATTCGACTTGCTCGGTGCGCCGTTCACCGATCGCGGCGAACGGGCCGACGACGCGCTGCGCGCCCTCCGGGCATCGCTGTCGCGACCGGAGCCGGTCTACGCTGGCAAGTACTTTTCGTATTCGGGAATCGCGTTGCGGCCGTTCGCGCTTCAATCCCCAATGCCGATCTGGGTGGGCGGCAGGACGCGACGTTCGCTGCGCCGCGCGGTCGAACTGGCGGACGGATGGATGCCGTTCGGACTGGGCCTCGACGATATCGGTCTGATGCTGACGGCCGTCGAGCTTCCCGAACACTTCGATATCGTGCTTGGCACTTGCGGGGCCCTGGATCCCGCTCACGAGCCCGTGCGTGTCCGAGAACACCTGCGCGCGCTGCGTGACGTCGGAGCCACCGCGGTGACATGCTCGGTGCGCGCCCACTCGGCGGCGCACTACGTCGATCAGTTATCAGCCCTACGGGACCTGGTGAAGGATAAGGAAGGAATCGGGTCATGAACGAGATCGACGATCTTGCGGCACGGCTTCGCCATCTCGAGGACGAACGCGACATCTCCCGGCTCATCGCGTCGTACGGCCCGGCCGTAGATGCCGGGGACGCCGACGCCGCCGCGGGACTCTGGGCGACCAACGGCACCTACGACGTCGAGGGCTGGCACATGGACAGCCGGAACGACGTTCATGCGATGGTAAGTTCTGCGTCCCATCAGAATCTGGTGATTAACGGCTGCTGTCACTTCATCGGGCCGAGCGTCGTGACGGTGACCGAAGATTCGGCGGTGGCGGTCGCCGAATCGCTGGTGCTGGTCCGAGATGGGGAGAGCTACCGCGTATGGCGCTCGACGGCAAACCATTTCGAGCTGCAGCGCATCGAGGGGCGCTGGCGGATCACCAAACGCACCAGTCGCGTCCTCAATGGAGATCCAGGAGCGCGCGCTTTGCTGACTGCTGGGCTCGCCGGTGCGGCGGCACCAGCACTGGGTGCGGGGCCAACGTGAGGGTAAGCGGCTTTCGGCCAAAGCCGTCACCTAACGCGCGATCGCGACGGACCCGGCTGATTCAACGGGCGGCCAGTCGTGGCTGATGACAACGAAGCCGGTAGGCCGGCGGGATATGAGTCGCTCGCCGGCTCCGTCCGTCGGCTCATCGATGTTGCCATCCGCACCGAAGTGGACGGTGCCGTCGTTGCGGCGGCAAAAGCGCACATCGATCGCGCGGTAGGGCTATTGAGCGCAGACCTGATGCCCGGCTCATTCGGGGTGCGCCAAGTCGCCGACGGCCAATCGGTGGCGTCAGGAAACGTCGCGATCGGGCTGCGCAATCCCGTCGCACCGCCCCTGGTGATACACCACGACGCGGAAGGCGTTGTGTGGACCGAGGTCACGCTCGGTGCCGCCTACGAGGGTCCGCCCGGTCATGTTCACGGCGGCGTGTGCGCGTTAATACTGGACCACGTCCTCGGTGCAACCGCACATCGCCCGGGACGCCCGGCGTACACCGGCACACTCACCTTGCGTTATCTGCGAGGAACGCCCTTGGGTCTCCTACGTGCGCGAGCGCGCGTGGATCGCATCGACGGCGCAAAGACCTTCGCGGTGGGCGAGATTTCCGACGGCGAGGGAACTACCGTCACCGCTGAGGGCGTGTTCATCACCCCACGATGACGGCCCGTCGAGGCGACATGACAGGTCGGCTCCCGCTGAGCGAAACGTCTAGCGTTCGATAGCTATCGGCTGGGGGGACTATTACGCTTATCGCATTCCCGTCGAGGAGATGAATTCATGGCCGCGCCTGAGACTCTTTCCCGCTACACCGTCATTTCCGCGGATACGCACGCCGGAGCCGACCTCTACGACTACAAGCCTTACCTGCCCCAGGCGTTTCATGACGACTTCGATGCGTGGGCCAAGACCTACGCGAGTCCGTTTGACGATTTGATCATTGCCACGGCGAAGCGCAATTGGGACAACGAGTTGCGCATTTCTGAGATGAACGATGACGGGGTGGCTGCGGAGCTGTTGCTCCCGAACACCGTTCCTCCCTTCTTCCCGACATCTCCCAACATCACCATCTCGTTGCCGCAGACTCGAGACGAGCTCGAACGTCGATGGGCGGGTGTGCAAGCGCACAACCGGTGGCAGGTTGACTTCTGTTCCCTGGCGCCGGTGCGGCGGCGAGGATTGATCCAGGTTTTCCCCAACGATGTGGACGCCGCATTGGACGAAATACGGTGGGGGAACGAGCAGGATTGCTATGGTGGAGTGTTGTTGCCCGCGGTATCGCCAGGCGATCCCAACGTCGCTCCGCTGTTCCACACCCGCTACGAGCCAATTTGGGCATTGTGCAGCGAACTGGATCTCACGATCGTGCAGCACGGGGGTCCAGGAAGTCCGGCGATGCCCATGGATCAGCCGGCATCGAATGCCGTGCTCATCACGGAAATGGCGCTGTGGGCCCAGCGCACCCTTGGGCACCTGATATTGGCCGGGGTGTTCGAACGCCATCCGACATTGCGGTTCGCGCCCACTGAGCAGGGCACCCTTTGGGTGCAACAGCAGCTGATGACCCTGGATTCGATGGTGCCGACGCTGAAGACGGAAGCCGGTAACCGCACCTACGGCATGTTCGGAGGTTCCTCGGTCGATCAGCTAACCCTGACACCAACTCAGTACGTTCAGCGGAACTGCTACCTGGCCAGCGAATTGACCCCCTTCGAATCAGGCATGATCGACTTCATGGGCGCTGACCACATACTTTGGGGAAGCGACTACCCGCACGAAGAGGGCTTCGCCCCGCATTCGAAGCTGGCCATCCGGTGGGCATTGCACGACAGATCCGAAGACGAATGCCGGAAAATTCTCTCCGAGAATGCTCGTCGGCTCTACCGGTTCGACCTCGACGCGCTGGCGCCGATCGCGGCCGAGATCGGCCCGACGGTAGCTGAAGTGCACACGCCTCTTGAGAAGACCGGATATCACGCCCCCGCCGCATTCGGCTACCGCCCGTTCGAGGGAGGGCTCGCGCTGAAGCGCCTCGCTCCCCAACGCCAGTAGACGCGCGGTCGTCTTCGCCGCGCTCGCGAGCGCACCTAGCGGGAGAGGAAAGCTAGCACCACGCTTTCGAACGCCTGCCTGGCCTCGATCATGGCCCAGTGCCCGGAGTTCGGGAAGATGTGCAGCTCTGCGTTGGGGATGGTGCGCATCGGCAGGAGCGCCATGTCGGGTGGGCTCACCCGGTCGTCGCGGCCCCACGTCAGCAGGGTGGGCGCCGCCAGTTTGTGCATGACCGCCCACGGCATCGGCCGGTCGGAGGCGGCCATGCCGGCGTTCATCGCGGCGAACGCCGCCTTCCCGTACATCCGGCGGGCGGCGTCCAGGGCAACGGGATCCGTCGCGAGCGCCCAGCGTTCCTCGATCAGCTCGTCGGTGACCAGCGACTGGTCGTAGACCATAGACTTCAGCCAGTCGACCAGCCGTTGGCGCGTCGGGTCCTCGACGAACTCCTGCAGCAGCCGGATGCCCTCACTGGGACTCGGGCTGAAGATGTTGGTGCCGATGCCGCCGATGGTCACCAGCCGGTCGACGCGATCGGGATTTCCGATGGCGAAGTTGATGCCGACGCCGCCGCCCATCGAGTTGCCGACGATGTGTGTCTTGCCGACGCCCAGCGCGTCCAGGAACGGCCCGACGGTGCCGAACGCCATGACCATCGGGTGGCCGCCGAAGTCGTCGCTGACGCCGAAACCAGGGAATTCCAGGACCAGGCAGCGGTACTGCTCGGCGAATGTCGGCAATATCCCGCGAAAGTTGCGCCAGCCGGTGACCCCGGGACCCGAGCCGTGCAGGAAGAGCAGCGTCGGCGTCGAATCCGGCCCGCAGTCGTAGTAGCGCAATGCGCCCTTCGGAGTTCCGATTTCGCGCAGGTCTTGTTCGACGAGTTCAGAAGTGTTGGCCACGGATGTCACCCTGCCATGCCGCCGCGGCGAGCGGGAGCGGTGTTCCGCCGATCGGTCATCTAAAGTCTCTGGCCATGTCAGGTCGCTTGCTGATCACAGGCGTCGGCGCCAGCGGGCGCTCGTGCGCGGCGCGCGACGAACCCGTCACGCTGCAAGGGGACGCCGGCCGCGGCGGGCTGCGCTATTCGGTGCTGTACGCGGCGCCGTCCCTGCCGTCCGTTGCGGCCGGCGGGCGGGTCGCGGACCTGCTCGACCTGGTCGTCCCGCCCGGCGCGCTGCGCTGGACGATGATCGAGTACGCACCCGGCGCCGAGTTCGCGATGCACCACACGGACACCGTCGATTTCGACGTCGTGCTCGCCGGGTCGGTGGACCTGATCCTCGACGACGGCGCGCACACGCTCGCCGCCGGTGACAGTGCGGTGGTCACGGGCGTCGACCACGCCTGGCGCGCGGGACCGGACGGGTGCCGCCTCGCCGTCCTGACGATCGGCACAGATCTCCCGGCCTGAAACATTAAGCGGCGCAGTCAATCACGGGACGGTCGCCGGCGGCGGGGCGCAATCCATCAATTCCTTCAGCGCCGCGGGAAACGCGTCGGCGAGCTCCCACAGGTCCGAAACGAGGTCTGGGCACGAAATGATGCCGATGCCGAGCCGGCCGTTGAGCGACATGACCGTCACGTTGAGTCCGGCGCCCGCGATGATCGGCCCGAGCGGATACATGGCGTCGATCCGGCACCCCAGAAAGTAGAGCTGTTCCTGCGGGCCGGGCACGTTCGACAACACCAGGTTGTGTGGGGGCTTCTCGGGCAACGGGATTCGCGGCAACAGCTTCATGGCGGCGCCGAACATGGTTTGCCCGGCCACTTGCGTCCAGTCCTGCAGCAGGGTGGGGCCCATCGCGGCGGCATGTTCTTTGGCGCAGGCGTTGGCTTCGGCGATGCTGATCAGTCGCTCGGCCGGGTCGTCGATGTGGGTTTCGAGCCGGCACAGCATCCACGTGGTCTGGTTTCGGCCCGGTCGATCGGACCTGCCGCGCACCGACACCGGCACGCTGGCCACCATCGGGCTGTCCGGCAGTTCGCCCCGCTCAGAAAGGAACTGGCGCAGCGCCCCCGCGCACAGGGCCGTCACGACGTCGTTGATCGTCACGCCGAACCGGTTCTTGACCGTCTTGACGTCGTCGAGGTCCACGGTGGTCAGGGCGACGTTGCGCCGGCGGGTGAACGGGCCGTTGAACGCCGTCGGCGGCGCAGCGAATGGAGCGGCCATGGTGGGCCGGCCGCCCCGGGCGCGCAATACGGTCTGCCCGAGGGTCAGCACGGTCGCCGGCACCACTTTGGCCAACCGCCAGGGCCGCAACGCGGCGCCGATCAACCCCGACGCGGCGATCTGCAGTGGGTTCGCCCCGCCGGTGCGCGCCACCGGGGTGGGCGGCGGCGCGTCGGCCACCCCGCTGCACAGCTGGGCCAGCAGGTTGGCGCCCCCGACCCCGTCGACCACCGCGTGGTGGGCCTTGAGGACGACGGACAGCGCCTCGGTGCCGTGCAGGCCCTCGATGACCCACATCTCCCACAGCGGGCGATCCCGATCGAGGGCCAGGCCCGCGACGTGCCCGCAGATCTCCGCTAACTCCCTCGGCCCACCGGGCGAGGGGAGCGCGACGTGGTGCAGGTGTCGAGAGAGGTCGAAGCTTTCGTCGTCGACCCAGACCGGATGGTCGAAGTTCAGTTGGCTGTCGGCCAGCTTGAGGCGAAATTCGGGCACGGCGTCCACCCGCGCCGCCAGCGCCTCCCGGAACCCCTCGAACGTGTAGCCGCCCGGTTTCGTTTTCGGGTCCAGTTCCACGACACAGCAAACATTCAATGGCTGCGTCGGTGACTCCAGGTACAAAAAGAACGCGTCCAGCCCGCTGAGTCGCTGCATGCCCCGCCCATCTCGTTCGCACGGCCGTGACCCCTGGTCACATGACCGGCGGTCAACCCCGGACCCCGACGGCGCACAGCATCAGAGCAGACCGCAATCTCTTGATGTGATCCCTAATCTGTAGCCGGTTGGCGGCCGTTGGCAAACATCTCGGCGAGACATTTAACGAAATCGCCACCAAGATTCATCTAACCGCCGCGCGGGTCAGCGGGCCATGGTCGAATCCGGGGCCGCCCAGTCGGTCGACACCTTGCGATGCTTGATCAGCCACCGGTCGCCGTCCGGCACGAGCACGTCGCGGTAGCGGCCGAAATGGTCGAGCCCGATCTGGGTGACCACGGTGAAGTAGGACGAGACCTCCGCCCGGTCGGGAGTGAGGCCGGTGAAGAGCACATTGGCGACGTTGTGCCGCACGACGGGCTTGAGGTCGACGTTGCGGGCGACTTTGCCCGTCACGCCGCCGAGGAACGACACGATCTCGGTTCGCCCGCGCAATGGCTCCCGCCCGCGAATCTCGAGGACGCCGTCCGCGCAGAACGTCTCCGCCAGGCCCTCGAGCCGGCCCGCGTCACCCGACCAGTTGTAGCGCGCGAGCGTGTCCCGGATCTGCTCGCGGGCGACCAGTTCCCACGTCTCCACCGTCGCGAGCCTAATCCGCGACAGCCCTGCGCCCCGGGTGCGTTACCTGACGAGATAAGGCCGGAAGCTGCGCTGGGCCGCCGGCGTGACCCCGTTGAGATCGAAGACGGCGATGAGGGCACGCAAGAGGGCGGGGGACCAGTCGTCGAAATGCTGCGCATCCATGCGATCGAGTAACTCGCTGCGCAGGTGCTCGATGCCGGTGGGCTCCTGATGATCGCTCATGTCGTGAACGACGCTAAAAGCGACGTCCGCGGCTTGTACAGCCAACTGGTCAGATTCAAATGTCATTCCTGCCAAATATGAAGCGGGAATGAAACGCCGCGCGCGACGGTATAAGCACGCATGAAACTCAACGACGCCGCGCGCGATCTTATTGGTAAGGGTGCCGACGCCACCTTGGTCACCCTGAATCCCGACGGCAGCCCCCAGGTCAGCGTTGTCTGGGTCGCGCTGCAGTCGACGCCCGACGGGGACGAACTCGTCACCGCGCACCTCGCCGAACACAAGAAGGTGCGCAACGTCCGCAACGACCCCCGCGTCGCCGTCACGATCCTGGCGCTGGACAAGGCGGGCCAGGGCATGCGGCCCTACCTGTCCGTCACCGGTACCGCGCGCATTGTCGAGGGCGGGGCGCCCGAACTCCTGACCGAGCTCAACCCGGTCCTGGGCGACCCGAACATGAAGTTCCCGCCGGACGGCGCGCCGCCGGGATTCCTCACCCGCATCCGCATCGAGAAGGTCGGCGGCATCGGCCCCTGGACGGCCTGACGGCGCCCTGGTCGGCGAGAGTGCATTCAGGGCTTTGGGTGTGCGGTGGCGGTTTTCGGCGTGCACACAGGGCGGGATGTCGGCGATTTTTCCGCCCAGGGCTCACACACGATGCCCACGATTCACACTCAACAACCGAGCACCTCATCTAGCCGGCGTAGCGGCGCAGCAGGCTCCGGGTGCGGGCCCGGCCCTCGTCGGAGGTGTCGAATGCGTAGCCGACGAACTCGTCGACACCCGCCGCGCGCAGTTCGTCGAGGCGTTCCGTAACGGTCGCCTCGTCGCCGATCAGGGCCGCATCCTGCGGGTCGCGGTAGCCCTCGCGATCGAGCATGGCCCGGTATGACGGCAGTTGTCCGTAGAGCACGAACTGCTCGGCGGCTTGGGCGCGCAGCCCGTCGACGTCATCGGTGACCGCGATCGGCAGCGAGGCCGCCACCCGCACCGCGCCCTCCGGGCGGCCGGCCTCGGCGGCCGCATTGCGAAGGGTGGGCCCGACGTGTTCGGCGAGGGTCTTGGGTCCGGTCATCCAGGTCTCCGTCCCCGCGCAGCGCCGACCCGTCAGCCGCAGCAGCTGCGGGCCGAGGGCCGCGATATACACCGGAGGCGTCGGGGCACCGGGAACGCGCACCGATCCGCGGGTGGTCACCGTCTCACCCGTGGCGTTGGCGTCCTTGCCGTCCAGCAAGGGCAGCAGGCCGTCGAGGTATTCGCCGAGTCGGCGCACGGGCTTGTCCCACGGAATCCCCCACATTCCCTCGGTGACCATGCGATGGGTCATGCCCAGCCCGAGGGTGAATCGGCCGCCTGAGATCAAGCTGAGGGTGAGCGCGCGCTGCGCCATCAGCATCGGCTGCTGGTTCTGGATCGGCAGCACACCCGTCGCGACCTCGATCCTGTCCACCTCGCGGAACGCGACCGCAAGGACGGTCAACACGTCTGCCTGCCAAGGCATTTGGGCCACCCAGACCCGCCGGAATCCCTCGTCGCGCAACGTCGCGAGCTCCGACACCAAGTCGTCGACCAGCGACCGCGAGGGGTCGTCGCTGAGAAAGCAATTCACGCTGATTTGCACCCTATGTTCCTCTCTTTCGCCCCCTGAAAGATGCTACTTCCGCTACCGGCAGTAGCGGAATACAGTGGGTGGGTGGCGACCGGCGATGACGGCAGGCACCTGCGCACCTGCCCACTGTGTGAAGCGATGTGCGGCTTGGAAATTCAGGTCGAGGGCGGCAAAGTCACCAGCATTCGCGGCAACCGCGACGACGTCTGGAGCCGTGGGCACCTCTGCCCGAAGGGCGTGTCGCTGGCCGCGGTGCACGAGGACCCGGACCGCATCAGGCACCCGATGATCAAGGTCGACGGGCAGTGGCAGGAGGTCAGCTGGGACGCGGCGTTTCGTCGCTGCACCGAACTGCTCACACCGGTGATCGAAAAGTACGGGATCGGTGCGGTCACCGCCTATACCGGTAACCCACTGGCGCACTCGTTTTCGCTGGCCCGGTATGCCGGCGTGCTGATGGGCATGTCCGGGATGCCGGTCACCTACTCGCCCGGGACCGTCGACCAGTGGCCGAAGAACCTGTCGTCGCATCTGATGTACGGCCTGTGGTGGAACTTCCCCGTGCCCGACATCGAGCGCACCGACCTGATGGTGATCATGGGCGCCAACCCCGCCGCGTCGCAGGGCTCGCTTTTGGCCGCACCCGACGTGATGGGCCTGATCAACGGGATTCGCAAACGCGGCAAGGTGATCGTCATCGACCCGGTGCGCACCCAGACCGCCGCCCAGGCCGACGAGTGGCTTCCAATCGTTCCGGGCACCGACGCGGCGCTGTTGCTGGCCGTTGCGCACACCCTCTTCGACGAGGACCTGGTCGACGCCGGACCGCATGTCGACGGTCTCGACACGATGCGCCGGGTCGCCGCCGAGTGGCCGCCGGAGCGGGTGAGCGCGGTCACCGGCATCGACGAAGACCGCATACGCCGGCTGGCCCGCGAACTCGCCGGCACCGAGCGATCGGTGGTGTACGGGCGAATCGGCCTGTGCAATCAGGAGTTTGGCAGCCTGGCCAGCTGGCTGGTCGACGTGATCAACATTCTGACCGGCCATTTCGACACGCCCGGCGGCGCGATGTTCCCCAAGCCGGCGGCCTGGTCGATCACCACGCAGCCACTGCCCGGCCTGGAGGGCGGCCTCCCGCAATTCGGGCGCTGGCACACCCGGGTGCGCGGCGCGAAGGAGGTTCTCGGGCAGGCCCCGGTGTCGTGCATGGCCGAAGAAATCGCCACACCCGGCGAGGGGCAGCTGAAGGCGCTGATCACGGTCGCCGGCAACCCGGTGCTGTCGACGCCGGGCGGCGACAAACTCGACGAGGTGCTGCCGATGCTGGAAGCGATGATCTCCGTTGACCTTTGGCTCAACGAGACGACGCGGCACGCGGATGTGATCCTGCCCGGGCTGTCCCCGCTCGAGCAGCCACACCACGACGACCTGATCCTCCTCTTCGCGATCCACAGCATCGCCAACTACTCGGCGCCGGTGTTCGACCCGGGTGACCGCCCGCACGAATGGGAGATCCTGATCCGGCTGACCGGCCTGTGCACAGGGACACCGGCCGAGGACGTCGACGTCGCCGCCATCGACGACGGGTTCTTCGACTACCTGGCCTTCACTCAAGGCGTCGACGGCGCGGAGATCCGCAAGCTCTACGATCACGGCGGGCCCGAGCGGATGCTCGACCTCACGCTGCGAACCGGGCCGTTCGGGGACCAGTACGGCAAGAACCCCGGCGGGCTGACGCTGGACATGCTGAAGGCGAACCCGAACGGCATCGACTTCGGGCCGATGGTGCCGCAGCTACCCGACATCCTGGGCACCCCCGACAAAAAGATCCGCCTCGCGCCGCAATACCTGCTCGACGACCTGCCGCGGTTGGCGGCACGCATGGAGCGCCCGGCCGAGCCGCTCGTCCTGGTCAGTCGCCGGCATCTGCGATCGAACAACACCTGGATGCACAACGTGCCCGCGCTGATGAAAGGCAAGGACCGGTGCACCCTGCTGATCCACCCCGACGACGCGGCCCGCTGCGGAGTCGCCGACGGCGACATCGTGACGGTGAAATCGGCGGCCGGCGAGATCAAGGTGCCCGTCGAGGTCACCGACGCGATCAAACCCGGCGTCGTGTCGATGCCGCACGGCTGGGGGCATGGCAAACCGGGCACCCGCATGTCGGTGGCCAACGGTTCACCTGGGGCCAACACCAACGTGCTGTCCCCGCCGACGTTCCTTGACGAGCCCTCCGGCAACGGCGCCCTCAACGGGATCCCGGTGACCATCATCGACGATCAAGCCCGGTTTCGGTCGGCGCAAACGGTTTGAGCGATGCGCGATTTCACAGCTGATCGCTAACCACGATCCAGCGCGCTGCTAACACCGACCCGCACCATGGCGGGATGGCGGCAAACAGGCAATTCATACTGATTCAAACGTTTTTCGCCGCGGTGGCGACCTTCGCTACGCTGGCGCTGTTTCACGCTGTGCAGCCCGATGACACGAAAACCGTTGGAACATCTACGAGTTTAGCGGACCGGAGCTTCGCCACAGATGGCGACGACGACGAAGCCCAACTGCAACAGCAGCTGCAAATTCAACAGGAGATTCAACAGTCCGAGCAACAGGCCGAACAGCAAGAGCAACTCGACCTTCAGGAGGCCCAGCAAGCCGAGCAGCAGGGCCAACAGGTCGAGCAGCAGGCAACCCTGTCGGTTCCCGGAAGCTGAACATCACCCGATCGGTCGAATTGTGTTTCGGCTCACCCCAGCCCGCTTCGGGTGAACCTTTGACACGGCGGCTGTCGTCGGGTGGTTATGACAGCAATAACGTATTCCACATCCGCGAACCACGCCGCCGCGCACGCGCGAGGTGCCCCGCGCATCGCGGGAACCGCGGTGGCCTTAACGCCGCACCGCTACGACCAGGACGAGGTGGCACGCGAGCTCACCGAGTTCGCGGAGCCGGGTTTCATGCGATTCGCGCAGACCACCGGCGTCGACCATCGCAGCCTTGCCCTGCCGCTGTCGAGGTACCCGAAGCTGAGCGGATTCACCGAGGCGAACGACACTTACCTCGAGGTCGCCGTTGACCTCGGTGAGCGTGCGGTGCGTTCGGCGCTGGCCGCGGCGGGCATCGAACCACACGAGGTGGACACCATCGTGATGGTCTCCAGCACCGGGATAGCGGTGCCTACCATCGACGCACGGTTGATGTCACGAATCGGGCTGCGGCCCAACATCAAGCGTGTCCCGCTGTTCGGCCTCGGCTGCGTGGCCGGCGCCGCCGGCATGGCACGGGTCCACGATTACCTGCGCGGCTACCCGGGGGATGTGGCCGTGCTGTTGTCGGTGGAGCTGTGCTCGCTCACGCTGCAACGTGAGGACACCTCGATCCCGGCCCTGATCGGTGTTTCGCTGTTCGGAGACGGTGCGGCCGCGGTGGTCGCCGTCGGCGCCGATCGAATCCGGCCGGGCCGCAACGCCGATCAGGGTCCACGCGTCCTGGCGACGCGCAGCCGCGTCGTTCCCGAGACCGTCGATGTCATGGGCTGGAACGTCAGCTCCAGCGGCTTTCAGCTGGTGATGTCGCGCGACGTCCCGAAGATGGCCGACGACTATCTGCGCGCAGAGGTCGACGGCTTCCTGGCCGACCACGATTTGTCCATCGCGGATGTCTCGACCTGGGTGTGCCATCCGGGCGGTCCGAAGGTGCTCGATTCGATCGAGAGCGCACTGGGT
This sequence comes from Mycobacterium sp. IEC1808, assembly GCF_002101935.1. Taxonomy (NCBI): domain Bacteria; kingdom Bacillati; phylum Actinomycetota; class Actinomycetes; order Mycobacteriales; family Mycobacteriaceae; genus Mycobacterium; species Mycobacterium sp. IEC1808. Next base: position 46,435 of record NZ_LQPV01000004.1, read on the forward strand.
TTGCCGCCGGAAGCGGTGGCCCACAGCCGAAACTCCATGCGGGAGAGCGGAAATATGTCGTCGGCATCCGTGCTTGACGTCCTGCGCCGCACGGTGGCCGAGCCGCCGCCGGCGGGATCGCTCGGGGTGATGCTTGCGATGGGTCCGGGCTTCAGCTTCGAGTTGCTGCTCCTGCAGTGGTGACGGAGTGACCATGTACTACTACCTGTTGATCGTTGCGATCGGCGTCGAGCGGTTGGTCGAGCTCGCGGTCGCACGGCGCAACGCCAAGTGGTCATTCGCGCACGGGGGCAAGGAATTCGGACGCGACCACTACCCGGCGATGGTGAGCATGCATGCGCTGCTTCTGGTTTCGTGCATCGTCGAGGTCTGGACGATGGGCCGCCCGTTCATCGGTTGGCTGGGATGGCCGATGCTCGCCGTCGTGGTGCTGAGCACCGTCGTCCGCTGGCGGTGTGTGGCGGTGCTCGGCAAACGCTGGAACCCGCGACTCATCGTGCTCCCGGGCGCGCCTCTGGTGCGGGACGGGCTGTACCGATGGGTCCGTCATCCCAACTACACGGCGGTCGCGGCGGAGGTTGCCGCGCTGCCACTGGTTCATTCGGCGTGGCTTACCGCGATCGTGTTCAGCCTGGCGAACGCCCTGGTGCTTTCCGTGCGGATCAGCGCCGAGAACGCCGCCTTGGGCTACGCCTAGCGATGTCAGGGAGCGACGGGACGGTTCGTCCACTCCCGGTCGGCCCGGCGCGACGAGCGGAACCAGCCGCCCGCCGCGCCGGTCCCGCCGTCCGTCGGGATGGTGTGGCCGGTGACGAACGCCGACAGCTCCGACGCGAGGAAGAGGATCACGCGAGCCTGGTCCTCGGGCAATCCCATCCGCCCGACCGGCACCCACTGCGGCCACTGCGCCTGCTCGTCCGGGGACAGCCACTGCGAGTACGGGACCTGCAGCGATTCGGTGACGTCAGGGCCGATCGCGTTGACCCGCACCCCGTCTCGACCTACCTGCACGGCCAGGCTGCGCGTGAAATGGATGACGGCGGCCTTGAAGGCGGCATAGACCGGATCCTCGGGATAGCCGCGCAACCCCTCGACCGATGAAACGTTGACGATCGCCCCGGCACGCTGCTCGATCATCGCGGGCAGGAACGCGTGCGTGACGAGAAAAACGTGGTGCAGGTTGATGCGGTACAGGTCGTCCCACAGGCATGGATCGGTGTCGACGAAGCTGCCCGGATGCCGCAACCAGTGGCCCACGTTGTTGACCAGCACGTCCGCCCGGCCGTAGCGATCCAGCACGGTCCGCGCCAGCGCGCTGACCTGGTCCTGGTCCCGGACGTCGGTCACGGCCGCCAGGCCCGAGCCGCCCGAGGCCGCGATCTCGTCGACAACTCGCTCGGCGAGGCCGGCGTCGATGTCGGCGACGACCACCCGGGCGCCGTGCTGGGCGAACAGGCGTGCGGTTGCCGCGCCGATACCACCGCCGCCCCCGGTCACCACCGCGACCCGGTTGGCCAGCAGCGCGCCGGCCTGCATCGCCTCTGTCATGGTCATATCTTGAGGCACCCGGGTCGCGGCGGACGGCTTTACCCAACTTCCGCTGGCACCAAACAGTGAGGAAGCCAACATTTGCCCGGGATTCATCGGGCGTTTTTCCCGATTTGGGCCGGGTATCCCCTTTACCTCTACGAAAGTTGAATACAAATGCTGACCAAGCCAGACCGACGCCGAATATTGCCAAGCCACGCAATGAACCGGCGGGTGCACCATCGGCACAGTCCGCAATCATTTGCGGTGTCGTTGGCCAGTCGGCTTATCGTCAAGAACATAGTGCGCGCATGGGCCATTCAGCCGAATTTGCATTGGCCGCTGGGGTACGTCGACGAGATGGCCGGTTTGCTGCAGCATTTCCCGTCCTCGGCGAGCATCGAACAGCTAAGGCTTGACGGCTGCGCCGCCGAATGGGTTCGCGCACCCGGCGTCTCGTCCGACCGCGCGATTCTCTACTTCCACGGCGGCGCGTTCCTGACCTGCGGCCTCAACACCCACCGATCACTGGTGACCCGTCTGTCGAAAGCGGCGGACGCCGCGGTGCTGACCGTCGGATACCGCAAGCTGCCGTCCCATCAGATCGCCGACGCGATCGAGGACGGAATGTGTGGATTGCGCTGGCTGCAGGACCGCGGCTACGACGGGAACCGGGTGGTGGTGGCGGGCGACTCGGCCGGCGGATACCTCGCGTTCATGACCACCCTCGCCGCCATCCGGACCGGCGTGTTCAGGCCGGCCGGCGTCGCCGCGATCTCGCCGTTCACCGACGCGGACCCCACCCGAAAACTGCGGCACCGCAACGCCCGCCGATGCTCGATGTTCACCCGTGGTGCGCTTTCGATGTTCGCCCGTTATCTCGGCGAAGTGCGCATTCCGCAGGGCAACGGCACGTCCACCCGCCGCGTCGAGTCTCCGGTCGACGCGGACCTCTCCGACTTGCCGCCGGTCGCGATCCATGTGAGCTCCGACGAACTATTGCTTCCCGACGCCGAGCTTATGGCCGAACGGTTGCAATTCAGCGGAGTTCGCTGCGACCTTCACCTGTGGGACGGCCAAATCCACGACTTCCCGTTGGCGGCCGACGTATTGCCGGAAGGCCGACGGGCCATTCGCTATCTCGGCGATTTCATCAAAGAGGTCACCGGGGAAGTGAAGTCCGTGCCGTACGGTGTCGCCGCGGCGGGATAGTCGCTATTCAGGGATAGAAGTCTTTGGCGGCCCCGGATCGGGCCGCCATTCGCGTCGTTGGGGTTTCCTCAAGATCGGGGCGGGGAAGGACGGTTCCCGCTGTTGCTGCCGCTTGGAAGCCGTCGTCTCCAGCGGCATCTCCGTCGCCGTCCCGCACAACCCGAGGTCGTGCCAGGCGTTGACTACTTGGCCTGCAATCGGGCCGGCTGCCGATACAGTTGGTCATCGTGAGCCCACCAGCCCCGCCAGTGCTGACCGTGCGGTACGAGGGATCGGAGCGCACCTTCGCAGCAGGCACCGACGTCGTAATCGGGCGTGATCTTCGCGCGGACGTCCGCGTCGCACACCCGCTGATCTCCCGGACGCACCTCATCGTGCGATTCGACCAGGGGCGATGGATCGCCATCGACAACGGCAGCCTCAACGGGCTCTACGTCCACAACCGTCGCGTGCCGGTCGTCGACATCCAGGACGGCCTGCGGGTCAACATCGGCAACCCGGACGGACCGGCGCTGACCTTCGAAGTCGGCCGCCACCAGGGTTCGGCCGGGCGGCCACCCCTCACCACGTCGATACCGATTTACACCGCGGGCACGCCGAGCGCCCCCGCGTCCCAGAGCCAGCCGCAGCAGGTCGGCACGCCCTGGCCCGGCCAGCCCCAGCAGACGCCGTCGGCTGCGGTCCGCCAGCCGACGCATCCGCCGAGCGCGCCCAGGCCGATCCATCCGCCCAGTGCTCCCCAGCCCATGCATCCGCCCAGCGGGCCGCAGCCGATCCATCCGCCCAGCGGGCCGCAGCCGTGGCAGCCGACCGGTGCACACCCGACGGGAGCGCCCAGCGAACCGCAGCAGGCGCCGAAGATCTACCGGGCACAACCCATGCAGGTGCCGCCCGCTGAGTCCGAGACCGGCCGCGTTGGCGATGCCGCGAACATCGCGACGTCGATGATGAAGATCCTGCGGCCGGGTCGAACCGGGTTGGTGTCGATGCCCGGCGCGGTCAAGATCGGCCGCGCCAACGACAACGACATCGTCATCCCCGAGGTGCTGGCATCGCGCCACCACGCGACCTTGATCCCCACGCCGCAGGGCACCGAGATCCACGACAACCGCAGCATCAACGGGACTTTCGTCAACGGCGCCCGGGTCGATTCGGCCGTGCTGCACGAGGGCGACGTCGTCACGATCGGCAACATCGACCTCGTTTTCGCCGGCGGCACGCTGGCCCGGCGCGACGAGTCCGCGACCGCGACGCGCACCGGCGGCCTCGACGTGCGCGGGGTGACGTGGACGATCGAGAACAACAAGGTCCTGCTCGACGACATCTCGCTGGGCGCCCAGCCCGGGACGCTGACCGCCGTCATCGGCCCGTCGGGGGCGGGAAAGTCGACGTTCGCCCGATTGGTAGCCGGCTACACGCACCCCACCAAGGGCACGGTGTCCTTCGAGGGCCACAACGTTCACGCGGAATACGCCTCGCTGCGCAGCAGGATCGGGATGGTCCCGCAGGACGACGTGGTGCACGGGCAGCTGACGGTGCAGCAGGCATTGATGTATGCCGCCGAGCTGCGGCTGCCGCCGGACACCACCAAGGACGACCGCGCGCAGGTGGTCGCGCGGGTGCTCGAGGAACTCGAGATGACCCAGCACCTGCACACCCGGGTCGACAAGTTGTCCGGCGGCCAGCGCAAGCGTGCCTCGGTGGCGCTGGAGCTGCTGACCGGGCCGTCGCTGCTGATCCTGGACGAGCCGACGTCCGGCCTGGACCCGGCCCTGGATCGCCAGGTGATGACGATGCTGCGGCAGTTGGCCGACGCCGGTCGCGTGGTGCTCGTGGTCACGCACTCGCTGACGTACCTGGACGTCTGCGACCAGGTCCTGCTGCTGGCGCCCGGCGGAAAGACGGCGTTCTGCGGGCCGCCGAGCCAGATCGGTCCGGCGATGGGCACGACGAACTGGGCCGACATCTTCAGCACGGTCGCGGGCGACCCCGACGGCGCCAAGGCCCGCTACCTGGCGCGGACGGGGCCGCCCCCGCCGCCACCGCCGGCGGAGAAACCCGCCGAGATCGGCGACCCGTCGCACACCAGCCTGTTCCGGCAGTTCTCCACGATCGCGCGGCGGCAGGTGCGGCTGATCGTGTCCGACCGCGGCTATTTCGTGTTCCTGGCGCTGCTGCCGTTCATCATGGGCTCGCTGTCGATGTCGGTGCCCGGTGATGTGGGCTTCGGCAGGCCGAACCCCATGGGCGCGGCGCCCACCGAGCCGGCGCAAATTCTGGTGCTGCTCAACGTCGGCGCGGTGTTCATGGGAACGGCGCTGACGATCCGGGATCTGATCGGGGAGCGGGCGATCTTCCTGCGCGAGCAGGCGGTCGGCTTGTCGACGTCGGCCTACCTACTCGCGAAGGTGTTCGTCTATACCGTGTTCGCCGTCATTCAGTCCGCGATCGTGACCGTCATCGCGATCCTCGGGAAGGGCGGCCCGACGCAGGGTGCGGTGGCGCTGGGCATTCCCAACCTGGAGCTGTTCGTCGACGTCGCGATGACGACCGTCGCCTCGGCGATGCTCGGGCTGGTGTTGTCATCGATTGCCAGGTCGAACGAGCAGATCATGCCGCTGCTGGTCGTGGCGGTGATGTCGCAGCTGGTGTTCTCCGGCGGGATGATTCCGGTCACCGATCGCCTCGGGCTGGACCAAATGTCTTGGGCCACACCGGCCAGATGGGGCTTCGCGGCTTCGGCCTCCACCGTTGACCTGCTCAGCCTGCAGGACAAGGTTCCGCAGACGCCGCACGACTCGCATTGGCGTCACACGGCCGGCGCGTGGTGGTTCGACATGGGCATGCTGATATTGCTCTGCGTCGTGTACCTGGGCTTCGTGCGCTGGAAGATTCGCCTCAAGGGCGGCTGAGCCTCATCGGCGTTTGAGTGTGCGCTGGCGGTTTTCGGTGTGCGGCCGGGGCGGTCAGATCGCCATCTTCTCGCCCTGGCTTCACACTGAGAGCCCTGGGTGCACACCCAAAGCACTAGGCGCCTTTTCGCACCGCCTCCTCGGCGGCGGCCCGCATCCGGTCCGACAGCTGAAGCAGGGCATGCTCGCCGACCCCGTGCGGCACCGTGTAGGCAAGCTGCCGTAATTCAAGGGCGCAATCGCGCAACTCCTGGCGGAGGCGGGTCTCAAGGGTGGGCATGGCTTCTTCCTCTACGCGTGGCGGCTGAGAGAAATTTTCTCAGCCGACCCACGGATCCGCGATCGGGGCGAAGCGTTTTTACGGGAGATTGACAGGGTTTTTACATCTGGTGAACGGGATCCAACTCGACGCGCAGCAGTGCGCCCCGGCGCGTGATGCCTTGCGGGGGAGCGGTGGTGCCGCCGTCTGTCGTGACGAAGGCGACGCGTCCGGGCTCGCCGGGGCCGCGTCCCCACGCGGCGCTGGACGGTCCGACGAGCATTTCATCGAACGGGTCGCCGGCGATGTGGCGGACCTCGCTGCCGTGCCGCGGCGCGAGCGGCACCCGATCGATGGTGTTTGCGCGATGCCTTGTGACGTAAGCGAATCCGGCGTCCTCGTCGAGGCAGAAGTCGTCGGCATTATCGATCGCTGCGACGAACTGCGGCGCCCCGGCCGGATCGAGGGTCGATGAATCCACGGGGACGCGCATGAACACCTTCTGCGCGGTTGAGGTGTAGTACAGATAGCCGGTCTGCGCGCCGTAACGCACCCCGTTGACCCCCGGCTGCGGCGGCGGGCGCACGCCGCTGTCGGGATCGTCTCCCATCGTGTCGTCGGCGAGCCATACCCGGGCCGCCGCGCTGCGGGCGTCATCGGCGAGGTCCACGCGCCAGATCAGTCCGGCAAAACAGTCCGCGATCGCCAGTACGTTCGGCCCGAGGAGGCAACTGCCATTGAGGGCGCGGACGCGGTCGTCGAACGTGAACATGAGCTCCGGCGACACCGGCGCTCCGGGCGCCCACCCATTGAAATCGATTCGGGCCAAATGCGATTCATGGGTTGTGTAGCCCTCGGTGAGGCAGACCACGAACACGTCGGGCGCCACCTCCGCGATGCCGGTGATCGGGTGATCGAAGGTGTGCGCCAGGACGGGGTCGGCGACCGCGCCGGGCTCCGTAGGCGGAACCCACCAGAGTTCTTTGTGCACGACATCGGTGACGAGAATCGACCCGTCGGCGCGCACGGCGAGGTTTTCCGGGAAGTACCACTGCGGGAAGAAGGCGACGGGCGTCATCGTGACGGCGGGCAGCGGGGGCAGGGCCATGCTTATTGCGCCAATCCCTGGGCATTGGCCGGGACGTCGAAGGCGCTCAGCGTCATACACACCATGGTGAACCAGCCCAGCAGCACGGCGACGTCCACGATGCCCGCGTCACCGAGCAACTCCCTGGCGCGCCGGTACAGGCCTAGGGGCACGACGCGCGCGGCGACCAATGCCGATGCCAGCTCGTAAATCACCTGCTGGCGCGGCTCGTCGAAAGACGTTGGCAGCCCGGCGATTATCGCTTCGACCCGCCGCGGGTCCAGGCGGCCATCGCGCTCGGCGATGATCTCGTGTTCGTAATTGGCGTATGGGCTGCGCCACCGGGCGTTGACGATGGTGGTCGCGATCTCGATCTCGGCCTTCGTCAGCGTCGACTCGCGCTGGAAGTAGGCACCGGTCGGGACGATCGTCTTCGATAGCGTGGGGTTGGCGAGCCAAATCTTGTGCGGACCGGGAACCAGCCCCCGCAGTTCGCGGGTGAAGTTGTAAGCCTCTTTCATCTCCGGCGACATCTCGCCGACCGGCGTCTCGACGAACCGGCCAAATGTGCCGAAATCTGATCTCTCATCCACCGATCAGAAGTACCGCGGTGCCGGGCTGTCGAAACAGGATCGCCGCGCTACGGCTCAGGGGCGCACCGCGACGAAGGTCTCGTTGGGCACGCCGGCGGCCAGCCCGTCGACGTCGAAGGGTTCGCGCAGACGCGCGTGCAGCTTCGCGGAGTCGAGGAGCAGGCTGATCTCGGCAGTCTGGCGCGCGAAGAGGCGACCGAAAAGCGGGTACAGCCAACGCATCAACGCCCGTTCGGATCGGCTGCACCGCGCCGCGCAGTAGCCGACGTGGCCCAGCTCGTCGGTGAGGATCTCCGTGTAAAGCCGGTCGATCCGCGCCGCCACGTCGGGCTCGTCGGCGAACAACTCGACGCCAACCCGGCGCAACTCGTCAAACATGATGCAGCCCGCCATCTCTCCGGCGCCCACGAACGGGAAACCGATCCGCTCGGGCAGGAAAACTTCCATCTTCACGAATTGCCGCATCACGAACGGCGGCACCACGACCTGGAACGGCAGACCGAACATGTCCAGCACGTAGCTCAAGAGCCGGGTGTGGTAGTGCTCCTCGAGCGCCAGGTACACCCGCTCGGGCGGCTGGTCCGCGCCGCCGATCCGCCCGTACGTATCGCCCAAGTCGACGCCGAATCGCTCCGCCTGGTTCAGTTTCGCGGTGGCCAACAGGAACAGCATCTCGCGGGAGAGCCCCGCCTCGGGTCGGCGGCGGCGCAGATTTCGCAGGAACACGCGCTGATCGATGGGCCGGCTGGAGCGAACCGGGTCGGCCGCCAGCGACGCGAAGAATTCCTCCCGGCTGGACAGCCGGCGATGCAGCAGATCCGCGTCGCCGTCCCGACGCGCGAGAAAGTCCCGATAGCCCTCGATGGCCGTGCTGGTCATGATGCCTCCATTCCGTCGACGATGGTCTTGACGTATCGGTCCAGGAGCGCCACCCGTGACGGGGGCGCCGTTGCCGTGGTGACCAGCAATGCGAACAGCCCGGTCAGGAAGATGGCGCCGAGTTCGCCGGCGTCCGCGTCCGGCGACACCCGCCCGGCGGCCTGCGATTCGGCGATCGCGGCGATGACGAACTCGGCCAGCGGGTGCTCGCCCAGCTCGTCCTCGATCGGGCGCGTCGCGGAGAAGTGCAGCCCGAGCATGTCCCTGAAGACGACCGGACCCAGCCGCTCCTCGGCCGCAAGCACCTGGCGCACCAGCGAAGTAAGCATCGACCTCAGGTCGCCGGGCGCGCCGGTCTCGTTGGCCAGCATGGCCACGATCTTGGACTCTTCGTCGCGTTCCAGCTCGGCCAGCACGTGTTCCTTCGTGGGGAAATGGAAATAGAACGTGCCCCGCGCCACCCCGACCGCCGAAGCGATCGCGGCGACGTCGGTGCCCGCCAGCCCCGACCTCCCGATCTCGGCGACGGCGGCGTCGAACAGGCGAGCGCGCGTCTGCAGCCGCTGCGCCTCCCTCGCGCTCACCACCTGCGTCGCCGACGGCATACGAGCGAACGTACCGGGTTCATTGACGCGCGTCAATGACGACCGTCAACGAGCTGCTGGGAATCGCAAGCCCGGTTAATGGAACGGATATCTGGCGCCGGCCATCGTGGCTGCGCACACTGAGAGGGCACGTCACCTGATGTGGGGCAAAGGGGCCGCCATGGATTTCGAACTCGACGCCGGGCAACGCGCCTGGCTGGCCGAGGTTCGCGAATTCCTCCAGGAGAACGTCACCGCGGAACTGCGGGCCGAACTCGCCGAGCATGACCTTGAGTTCCCCGACGGCGAAGTCGCCCGGTTTCGCCGCAAGATCGGCGAAAAGGGCTGGTTCGGGCTCAACTGGCCGCGCGAGTACGGCGGGCTGGGCCTCGGCGCCGTGCACCAGCACCTGCTGATGAGCGAGTTCGAATACTGGGGCGTGCCCGGGCCCGACCTGACTGTGACTTCGGTGGCGCCGATGATCATGCGGCACGGCACCGAGCGGAACAAATCCGAATGGCTGCCACCGATCGCCAGGGGCGAAATGATCTGTGCGGTCGGCTATTCCGAGCCCGACGCGGGCACCGACCTGGCCAGCCTGCGCACCCGCGCGACGCGCGACGGGCGAGACTGGGTGATCAACGGCACCAAGACCTGGAACAGCGGCGCCCAGCGCGCCACCCACGAGTGGCTATGCGTGCGCACCGACCCGAACGCCGCGCGCCACCGGGGGATTTCCGTCATCATCGTGCCGATCGACAGCCCGGGCGTCGAAATCCGCCCGCTGTACGCGTGGTCGGGCTACCGCACCAACGAGGTGCACTTCCACGACGTGCGCGTCCCCGTCACCAACCTGATCGGCGAAGTCAACCGGGGCTGGACCTACATCACCGGCGCCCTCGACCTCGAGCGCGGTGCGCTGACCAACGCCGGCGATCTGCGCCGCGCCGTCGACGACCTGCACGTCCTGGCGCGAAGCCCGCGCCGCGACGGCTCGGTGCCGGCGCGAGACGGCGCGCTGCGCCGCCGCCTGGCACGAGTCGAGGCCGACGTGGAGGCGGCCACGCTGATGGGCTACGAGGCCGCCTCGATCTTGGACGGCGGCGTTATCCCGACCGTCGAGGTCAGCGTCGAGAAGGTCTTCACCAGCGAGTTGCGCCAGCGCATCGCCGAATTGGCGCTCGATCTCCTCGGGCCGGACGGCCTGCTGGCGCATCGCGGCCCGGACGCGCCACTGGCCGGCAAATTCGAACGGCTCTACCGGGCCGCCCCGCTGATGCGCTTCGGTGGCGGCACCAACGAAGTCCTGCGCGACATCATCGCCCAGCGCGGCCACGGGATGCCGTCGTATGGACGTTAGGCCGACCGCCGAGCGGCGCGAGTTCGCCGCGACGCTGCGCGCGCTGCTGGCCGCGGAGAGCCCGATCAGCCTGGTCCGCGGCCTGACCGAACCGGGCGCGGAACGAAGCACCCCCGCGCTGTGGAAGGCGTTGGCCGACGCCGGTGTCTTCGGGCTGGCCATCGCGCAGCAGCACGGCGGCGCCGGGGGATCGGTCGAAGATCTCGCCGTCTTCTACACCGAGGCGGGGCGCGCCCTGTGCCCGACGACGGCGCACAGCACGATCCAGGCCGCGTTAGCGATCGATCAGCTTGGCCGCCAACCCGCCAGGGCCGAGTGGCTGCCGCGGCTGACAAGCGGCGGCCTTCGCGGCGCGACCGCGCTGTGGAACGCCCGCGACGCCGCCGTCATCACCCCGGTGCTTGGCGCCGAACCCGCCCCGTCCGGTGGCTGGCGGCTCACCGGCACGGCGGACTACGTCGGCGACGCCGACGTCGCCGACGTCGTCGTGGTGTCGGCCGCGGCCGGCGCGCGCACGCTGGTCTTCGTCGCGGACGCGCATTCGAGCGGCCTGACCGTCGAGCCGCTCGCCATGGCCGGCGGCCACCGGGCCTGCACGGTGCGCTTCGACGGCGCGGTCGTCGACGCCGACGCGCTGCTCGGCGACGTCGACCGGCCGGGCCTGCGGCGCGTCGCCAACACCGCGGTGGCGCTGGGATCCCTCGACCTGGTTGGGGTCGGGCAGGCCGTGCTCGATCGCACCGTCGAATACATCAAGCTGCGCCACCAATTCGGACGCCCGATCGCGTCGTTCCAGGCGGCCCAGCACCTGGTCGCCAACATGCACATCGCCTTGGCCGCCGCACGATTGGCCGCGCACTCCGCGGTCTTCTGGCTGGCGCGCGGTCGGCTGGCCACCCGGCAAACGGCGATTGCGCGCATGCACGCCGCCGCCGCGGCCCGGCTGATCACCCGGGACGCCCACCAATTGCACGGCGGGATGGGTTATGTCACGGAAACCGACCTGCACCTGTGGAGCGAACGGGCGCGACTGGGGTCGACGCTCGGCGGGGGAGCCGACGTCGCCGCGGCCTGGCTGGAGGAGAGCATGAATGAGTGAGGACAGCTTGATCGACGCCGAATCGGCGGCGCGCGTCGGCACCGTCGCCGCGTCCGCCACGGGCGAGGTGAACCGGCGCGATTGGCAGCGCTGGGCCGCGGCGGTCGGTGACCACAACCCGCTATGGTTCGACCCGGAGTTCGCCCGGGCCAACGGCTTTCGCGACATCATCTGCCCCCCGCTGTTCCTGCAATACGCCGTCCTGGGTGTCACGCGGCTGGACGGGCTGCGCCCCGACGGATCCTCCGGTGCCGCTTCGGGCAGCCTCGCCTTTCCGCGCGCCCCCAAGCGGATGGCCGGCGGCGAGAGCTTCACCTTCCACCTGCCCGCCTACCACCGCGACCAGATCGAGATGGTCCGCACCATCGAATCCATCGTCGAAAAGCAGGGCCGTTCAGGAAGATTCGTGCTAGTCGCCTGGCACACCGTGTACCGCAACCAGCACGGCGATCTGGTCGCCGAAGCGTCGACGTCGATGATCGCGCGGCCCTAGGAGCGCCATGACCGACCAGGTGTTCTACGAGGACGTCGCCGTCGGCGACCGGATGCCCACGCTGACGGTCACCGTCGACGAAACGCAGCTGTTCTTCTTCAGCGCCGCCACCTACAACGGCCACCGCATCCACTACGACAAGGAGTGGGCCCGCACCGTCGAGGGCTACGACGACGTGCTCGTGCACGGGCCACTGCAGGCGGCACTGCTGGCCCGCGCGATCGGCGACTGGATCGGCGGACGCGGCCGCCTGGTGTCCTTCTCGGTACAGAACCGGGCCGTCGCCTATCCCGGGCAGCCGCTCAGCTTCGGCGGCGAGGTGACGGGCAAGCGCCTCGCCGAGAGCGGCGCGGGCCTGCTGGATCTCGAGATCTCCGGCCGCCGCGACGACTCCGTGCTGATGCCCGGAACGGCGACCGTCGAGCTGCCCCGACGCGGAACGCCGTCGTGACCGGGCTGCGCGGGGAAGCGGCGATCATCGGGATCGCCGAGCTGCCCGCCGAACGGCGCCCGACCGGGCCGCCACGGTTCACCCTCGACCAGTACGCGTTGCTGGCGAAGCTGGTCATCGAGGACGCCGGCGTCGACCCCGGCTGCGTCAACGGCCTGCTTACCCACGGGGTGGCCGAATCGGCGATGTTCGCCCCGGCCACGCTGTGCGAATACCTCGGCATGGCACTGGATTTCGGTGAGCGGGTGGATCTCGGGGGAGCCACCTCGGCGGGAATGGTGTGGCGCGCCGCGGCGGCCGTGGAGCTCGGCATCTGCGACGCGGCACTGGCGGTCGTCCCGGGGTCGGCCGCCCTGCCGCAGTCGCAACGGCGGCCGCCGCCGGCGCCGAATTGGTATGGGGCGTCGTCGAACACCTATGGCTCCCCGCAGGCCGAGTTCGAGATCCCGTACGGCAACGTCGGCCAGAACGCCCCTTACGCGCAGATCGCCCAGCGCTACGCGGCCGAGTTCGGCTACGACGCCGCCGCCGTGGCCAAGATCGCGGTCGACCAGCGCGCCAACGCCTGCGCGCATCCGGGCGCGGTGTTCCACGGAACCCCGATCACGGTGGACGACGTTCTCGCCAGCCCGATGATCGCCGATCCCATCCACATGCTCGAGACGGTGATGCGGGTGCACGGGGGAGCCGGGGTCCTGGTCGCCAGTGCCGACATCGCGCGCCGAAGCCGCAACCGCCCCGTCTGGATCACGGGCTTCGGTGAGCACATCGCGTTCAAAACCCCGACCTACGCCGACGACCTGCTGCGCACGCCGATCGCGCGCGCCGCCGAGAAGGCGTTCGCGATGGCGGGGCTGGACCGGTCCGATGTCGACGTCGCCTCGATCTACGACTGCTACACCATCACGGTGCTGATGAGCCTGGAGGACGCCGGCTTCTGCGCCAAAGGCCAAGGCATGTCCTGGGTTAGCGACCACGATCTGACCTACCGCGGCGACTTCCCCCTCAACACCGCGGGCGGTCAACTGTCCTTCGGTCAGGCCGGGATGGCCGGGGGGATGCACCATGTCGTGGACGGGGCGCGTCAGGTCATGGGCCGGGCCGGCGGCGCGCAGGTGCCCGGCTGCGATGTCGGGTTCATCACCGGCAACGGCGGGATCATGAGCGAGCAGGTCGCCTTGCTGATCCGGGGGGACTAGCGTGACCGTCGAATACCCCGTGCCCGAGCCCACGCCGGTCTCCCAACCGTTCTGGGACGGCCTGCTCCAGCACCGAATCCTGGTGCAGTACTCGCCGTCGCTGCAACGCCACGTCTTCTACCCGCGCAGCCTGGCCCCCGGTTCCCTTGCCGACGACCTGGAATGGCGCGAAATCGACGGCGCTGGAACGCTGTACACGTTCACCGTCGCGCGCCGGCCCACCGGCCCGCCCTGGGCCGACGCGGTGCCGCAACTGCCCGCGGTGGTGGCTTGGGACGCCGGGCCACGGATCAGCACCGAATTGGTGGACGTCGAGCCGGCCGGCATCCGAATCGGAATGCGGGTCACGCCTGTGTTTTACGATCTGCCCGAGAGCGGAATCACCTTGCTGAAGTATCGGCCGGCGTGACCGGCCCAGCGGCGGAGGTCACCATGGACGACCCGATCGACGGCGTCGTGCAGGCGATGCTGCGCGAACTGAACGGCGGATTCCCGCGCGTCGAGACCATGACCGGACCCGAAGCCCGCGCCGCGGTCGCCCAACGACGGATGCCGGTCGAGAACGTCGGCGACGTTCGGGACACCATCGACCACGCGATCCCGGGCCCGGCGGGCGCCCTCCCGGTACGGATCTACCACCCGCACGGCGAACCGTTCGGCCGCCGCCCCGGGATCGTCTTCTACCACGGCGGCGGATTCGTGTTCTGCGACATCGAATCCCACGACGGCTTCTGTCGCGCCCTGGCGCGCGGCGCCCAGGCCGTCGTCGTGTCCGTCGACTACCGCCTGGCCCCCGAACACCCCGCACCCGCGGCCGCGCTCGACGCCTTCGCCGCGTACTGCTGGGTGGTAGAACACGCGGCCGGGCTCGGCATCGACCCCATGCGGACGGCGGTCGCCGGCGACAGCGCCGGCGGGAATCTCGCGGCCGTCACCGCGATCCTGTGTCGCGAACGAAGCGTCTCCCCGCCGGCCGCCCAGCTGCTGCTCTACCCGGCCATCGACCCGTCGTTCGACACGGACAGCTACCACCGCTATGGCACCGGATACTTCAACACCCGCGCCGCGATGCAGTGGTACTGGCGGCAATACCTCGGCGCCGACAGGCTCGTCGACCCGCCCTACCTGGTGGCGCCCGCCCGCGCGGATTCTCATGCCGACCTGCCTCCCGCGGTGATCGCGACCGCCGGGCTGGATCCGCTGCACAGCGAGGGATGCCACTACGCGCACCGGCTGCGCAGCGCCGGGGTACCCGTCGTGCACCGCGATTTCCCGGGACTGTTCCACGGGTTCATGACGATTCAATCCTTTCCGCCGGCGGCCGCGGCGCGCGAAATGGTATGCGGCGACCTGCGCGGGCTCCTCGCGCCGACGCGTTGCGAGGCGACATGACCGATACGGACGTCATCGTCATCGGCGCGGGATTCGCCGGACTGTATGCCGTGCACCGGGCGGCCTCGGCGGGGCTGTCGGTGATCGGCATCGAGGCGGCCCCCGACGTCGGCGGCACCTGGTACTGGAACCGCTACCCGGGCGCGCGGTGCGACGTCGAAAGCGTGGACTACTCATACTCGTTCGACGAGGAACTGCAGCGGAGCTGGACCTGGACAGAACGCTTCGCCGCGCAGCCGGAGATCCTGGCCTATCTCCGCCACGTCGCCGACCGGTTCGACCTGCGCCGCCACTACCGGTTCGGCGTCGACGTGGTCGGCGCCGCCTTCGACCAGGACGACGGGCGCTGGCACGTGCGCACCTCCGGCGGCCAGGAGCACGCCGCACGTTATCTGTTGTGCGCCACGGGCTGCCTGTCGGCGGTGAACCGCCCCGGCATCCCCGGCGTCGACGACTTCGCCGGCGAGGTGTACTTCACGGCCGAGTGGCCCGGTGAGGATCCGGACCTGCGCGGCAAATGGGTGGGGCTGATCGGCACGGGTTCGTCTGGCATTCAAGCGGTTCCGGTCATCGCCGCCGAGGCGGAGCGGCTGGTGGTGTTCCAGCGCTCGGCGAACTACAGCATCCCGATGCCCAACCGCCCATGGTCTCCCGAGGAACAGCAACAGATCCGGGAGGACTACCCGGAGCGCCGCCGGCTCTCGGCCTACGCCTCGGCGGGCACGCCGCACGGCACCTACCACAAGAAGGCGGTCGACACCGAACCGCACGAGCGCCTCGATGCCCTGTGGCGGCGCTGGCGCGAGGGCGGCGTGCTGTTCGCCAAGACCTTCCCCGATCAGAACAGCGACCCGGCGGCGAACGACATCGCAAGGGAATTCGCCGAGGAACGCATCCGGGAAATCGTGCACGATCCCGTCGTCGCCGCCGATCTCATACCGGTCGACCACCCGATCGGGACCAAGCGGATCTGTACCGACGCAGGCTATTACGCGACGTTCAACCGCGACAACGTCCGGCTGGTGAACCTGCGACGCGAGCCCATCGACTCCATCACCCCCGAGGGCGTGCGAACCAGCGAAGCCACCTACCCGTGCGACGTGCTGGTCTTCGCGACCGGCTTCGACGCGCTGACCGGCGCGCTGACCCGGATCGACCCGTGCGGGCCCGGCGGAGTGCGGCTGCGCGACGTCTGGGCCGACGGACCGCTGACGTTCCTCGGCCTGATGGTGCCGGGCCTGCCCAACCTGTTCACCATCAGCGGGCCCGGCAGCCCGTCGGTGCTGGCCAACATGGTGCTGCACGCCGAGGTGCAGATCGACTGGGTGATCGAACTGATGCTCACGGCGCGCCGACTCGGCCTCAGCGAGGTGGAACCGCGCCGCGACGCCGCCGAGGCCTGGACGCGCCACGTGGCACAGGCCGCCGACCAGACGCTGTTCCCCAAGGCTGCGTCGTCGTGGTACCTAGGCGCCAACATCGAAGGCAAGAAGCGCGTATTCATGCCCTACGCAGGCGGATTCGGTAACTACCGGCGGCACTGCGACGCGGTCGCCGCCCACAACTACGGCGGGCTGGTGCTGACCACCCGATGACCGAGACTGTGCAGCAGCTGCTACGCGAGCGCCGCAACGACGACACTGTCGCCGTAGCCCACGCCGACCGGACGTGGACGTGGCGGCAACATCTGGCCGAGGCCGAGGCGGAGGCGGCCGCGCTGATCGGCCTCGCCGGCCCGGCCCGTCCGCTGCACGTCGGCGCGCTGCTCACCAACTCCCCGGCGATGCTGCGTGCCATGGCCGCCGCCGCGCTAGGCGGCTACGTGTTGTGCGGGATCAACACCACCCGACGTGGGCCAGGGCTGCTCGCCGACATCCGCCGATCCGACTGCCAGATCCTGCTCGTCGACGGCGAGCACCTGCCCCTGCTGGAAGGTCTGGCGCTCAACGGAATTCAGGTCATCGACGTGGGCTCGACGCGCTACGCCGACGCGGTCGCCGCGGCCCCGGCCCTCGTTCCGCATCGCGAGGTCACCGCCGCGGACACCCTGATGATGATCTTCACCTCCGGTACCAGCGGCGACCCCAAGGCCGTCCGGTTCGCGCACGGCATGGCGATCATGTGCGGGACCAGCCTGATCTGGCAGTACGACGTCACCGCCGAGGACGTCTGCTACCTGGCCATGCCGCTGTTTCACTCCAACGGGATCGCCGCCGGATGGGCGGTCGCCATCGGCAGCGGCGCCACGATGGTGCCGGCCAAGTTCTCGCCGTCACGCTTCATCGACGACGTGCGCCGCTACCAGGTGACCTACCTGAACTATGTCGGCAAGCCGCTGGCGCTGATCCTTGCCACGCCCGAACGTCCCGACGACGCCGACACCTCGCTGCGGATCGCGTTCGGCAACGAGGCGACCGATCGCGACATCGACGAGTTCGCACGGCGTTTCGGATGCCGCGTCATCGACAGCTTCGGCTCCAGCGAGTTCGCGGTGATCGTGGTGCGCGAGGACGGCGCCCCACCCGGCTCGATCGGCAAGCCCTACCCGGGAGTCAGCATCTACAACCCGCGAACCCTGACCGAGTGCGCGGTCGCGGAGTTCGACGAGCACGGCGCGCTGACCAACTTCGACGATGCCGTCGGCGAACTCGTCAACACCCAGGGCGCCGGACCGTTCACCGGCTACTACAACGATCCCGCCGCGACGGCCGAGCGCATGCGGCACGGCATGTACTGGTCAGGCGATCTGGCCTACCGCGACGCCGACGGCTGGATCTACCTGGCCGGGCGCACCGCGGACTGGATGCGGGTGGACGGCGAAAACCTGGCGGCCGCGCCGATCGAGCGGATCCTGGAACGGCTACCGCAGGTCGGTCAGGTCGCGGTTTATGCGGTGCCCGACGAGCGGGTCGGCGACCAGGTGATGGCCGCACTCGTGCTCCGCGACGAAACCCCTTTGGAGCCAGCAGAGTTCGAGAAATTCCTCGCCTCGCAGCCCGACCTGTCGCCCAAGGCGTGGCCGCGCTACGTGCGGATCAACGACGACCTGCCCGCGACCGCCACCAACAAGATCCTCAAACGGGAGCTGATCGCCGCCGGCATCACCGCGCAGGGCGGGGTGCTGTGGACCCGCGCGGCGCGCGGCACCACCTACAGGGTGACGCCGTGACTCACCCGGCCTCGGCGGGCGCAATCTGGCTGAACTGTTCAGTGGCCGCTAACGCGGGCTTCCACCATTTCGCCAGGGCCAACAATTCGGTGACCTCCTCGTCGAGGGTTGTCGCCCGGGAGCGCAGGACCGTTGCCACGTCGGGAGATCCGGGCGCGGCGCCTGCGGTTTTGGCTCTGGCGGCGTGAGCCAGTTGTAAGGTTTGCGACGCCACGTCGTGTTCGGCGGTTGGCACGGCGTTTGCCTGGAGGAACCGGGCCAGCTCGTGCGGCGCTATGTCGCGGAAATAGGGACGCAGGTGCAGGATGGCGTCGCGGATTTCGATAATGGTTTGGTGTAGCTGCAGCGTGGTCTTTTGAAACCGATAATCGTCGTGGTCGAGGTTGAAACTGCTTTCCGGGACCACCGTTGTCAAGCTTGCCCTTAAGGCGGCCAAGTTTTTCCAGGACCGGCTGGTGGGGTCCAGTCCGAGGTAACGCAGCACTCGCGCTACGAGCGGGACAGCTCCGAAGCCATACACGATGACTGCTATGCAAAAGGCCTCAAAGCCGTGCAACCACAGCCGGAACCTCAGGGTGTCGGTCCAGCCGAGCTGATCGGTCGCGGCCGAGACCAGTGCTTCCAGGCAGGCTGCTGCGGTGAGCACACCGACCAGTAGCCCGCCGACGGCGAGGAAGAGGTCACGTTTCTGCGTGCTCTTTCGCACCTCGGCTGCGAACATCCAAATGGCCCGAACCGCCAGCAGGAGAATCATGGCCGTATAGAAGCTGCAGGCCAAGACTCCGTCCCAGCCGCCGGCGACTTCAAGGGTTTGACCGGCAACGCGGGCACGGGTCGCCGCGGCCAGGTATGCCACGCATAATATGACCGCTGCCAGGCGGTAATAGCGGTGACCGCGGCGCGTTTCGACCGGTGAGAGCCGAGTCCACAACATCGTGAAGCCAATGAATTCGGTGGCGGCGAAAATCATTGCCGCGGAAGATAATTGCTGGGCGGTGGTGACGGTCAACAGGGCCCGTTTGGACAGCATGACTTCAACATCGTGCTCACGCAGGAGCTCGATCAGCAGGATCCAGGCCATCAGATTGCTGTAGTACCTCTCGTAGAGGTTGGTCCTGCACCAGCGGAAGCGCGCGGCGAGAAGCACCGCCATGGCGATGATCACGGGCCAGGCGATGAAGCCTGGGACGGTGGAGGTCATCGCCGATGGAAGAAGGCGCTACGCATCATCATCGACGAGCGTTCGTTGGCTTCGGCGGCGGCGATCATCAGCAGGGAAGCGAACATTTCGGCATCGCGCTCTTGCTCGTTGCCACCATTGCTGCGTCCGAGCACCGCGTGCACGGTTTGAGGATCGATATCGGGCAAGACCTGGCGGCACAGGTCGTGTTCGCGCGCCTTGTCCGGGCCGAAAGCGGGACTTCGGTGGTGACCTAGGAGCATGTGCCCGATCTCGTGGCCCACGATCTGGTCGATGTGGTAGTCGGTGGTCCCGATCTCGTGCAGGATCAGGTCGTCGTTGTCGCGAGCCAGCCATAGTCCGCATGGACTGTCGGCCAGAGCCGCGGTGTCGGTTGGAATCAATCTGATTGGGCGGCCGCGCAATTCGGCCAGATTGCGGATGAAGACGTCCCTGTCCCAGGGGACCGGGATCGGCTGGCGGCGTGCCAGCGCCAAGATGTCACCATTCGAAAGTGTCATTTAGACCTCCCCCTCACCGCCGACTGGGTGCGCGATCGGCGGAAGCCGCTCAAGTTCGCGAACGCGGTCAAGAATCAGGGCCACACTGTTGAGTGCCTGCGGAGTAAGGCCGCTCGCACGCATGGCCAAGTCCCGTACGCCGTTATCACGCAACGCTTGCAGAAGATTGAGTTGGGCATCGATCTGTGCGTCCGGATCGCGATCAATGAGATAGCTGGCCGGTACCCCGAAAAACTCGGCGATGGCGCGCAAATGCTGGACCGTTGGGTTGTCCTTGACTCCGCTTCTCAGCTGCCAGAGGTATGCCGGGCTGATCGAGACACCGGTTTGGGAGGTGATCGCGGCCGCGGCGGCGGCATTCGACAGCGGCGGCGTGTCTGGCCGACGCATGATCTCGAAGAGCTTGTTGAGGCGGGCCGCCAGGTCGCCCTTCTCCACGCCTTGCGCATCCCCGTGGCCGCCCATGTGTACTCCCGTTTATCATGACCGCTATCGGCATGTACTCACGTTACTCAACTGGGGATGGTACGTCGGGCGATACCGGGTGACAAACTTTGGAAGGACACTACATGCTGCACCGGATCGCGCTGTTGGCTATCGCCGCGCCACGGCGGGTCATCGCCGTTGCGTTGCTGATCCTTATCGGGGCATCGATCTTTGGCGCCCCGGTCGCTCCGAGCCTGTCGGTAGGCGGCTTCCGGGATCCGAGCTCGGAGTCGGCCCACGCCAGCGGGCTGTTAACCGACAAGTTCGGTCAAAGCGATCAACAGCTGGTGTTTGTGGTGACTGCGCCCGGAGGTGCCGCCAGCGGTCAAGCTCGTCGGGTCGGCACCAATATCGGCGAACAGCTGTCGCGGTCCCCGTACGTGCTGAACGTGTCCTCGGCGTGGACCGCTGCACCGGAGATCGCGGCCGGGCTGATTAGCAAGGACGGCAAGTCCGGCTTGATCGTGGCCAACCTCAAAGGCGGGGAAAACAACGCGCCGAAATACGCCAAGGCGCTGTCCGATCAAATCGGGGGCGACCGCGACGGAGTCACCGTGCGCGCTGGGGGAATGGCGATGGTCTACGCGCAGGTTAACGATCAGACGCAGCGCGACCTGGTGTTGATGGAATTCATCGCAATCCCGTTGAGCTTCCTTGCACTGGTGTGGGTGTTCGGTGGCCTTCTCGCGGCGGCGCTGCCCGTTGCCGTGGGGTTGATCGCCATCGTCGGTTCCATGTCGATACTGCGGCTGCTGACTTTCACCACGGACGTCTCGATTTTGGCGCTCAACCTCAGCACCGCGCTGGGCCTGGCGCTGGCCATCGACTACACGCTGTTGATCATCAGCCGCTACCGCGACGAGCTGGCCGAAGGAGCCACTCCCAACGACGCACTGATCCGGACGATGGCCACGGCCGGCCGAACCGTGCTCTTCTCCGCGACCACGGTGGCGCTGTCGATGGCCGTGATGCTGTTGTTCCCCATGTACTTCTTGAGATCGTTCGCCTATGCCGGAGTTGCAACCGTCGCATTCGCGGGTCTCGCGGCGATCATGGTGACCCCGGCAGCCATTGTCGCACTGGGGCCCCGGCTGGACTCCCTGGATGTTCGCCGGCTGGCACGTCGGCTGCTGCATCGACCTGATCCGCTGCCGAGACGACCGGAACAGCTGTTCTGGTACCGGTCAACCAAGCTAGTGATGCGCCGAGCGATGCCCGTCGGTCTGGCCGCGCTCGCCGTGCTGCTGCTGCTGGGATTCCCATTCCTGCACGTGAAGTGGGGGTATTCCGACGACCGCCTGTTGCCGCGATCTGCGTCCGCCCATCAGGTGGGCGACCAGCTCCGCAACGGTTTCGCCAACGATTCCGCGCCGCCGATACAGGTTGTCATCCCCAACGCGCGCGACCTGGTTCCTTCCGACCTTGACGGCTACGCTGCCGATCTGTCTCGGGTGCCCGACGTGTCCGCGGTAGCCGCTCCGGCCGGCACCTTCATCAATGGGCACGATGTTGGACCACCGGCGGCCGCGACTGGGATTGTCGGCGGCAGTGCATTTTTGACCGTCGCCAGTTCCGCGCCGTTGAATTCGTCAGCCTCCGACACCCAACTCGACCGGTTACACAAGATGCCGGGCCCCGGTGGCCGGTCAGTCCAGCTCGCCGGCCTCGCGCAAGCCGACCGCGACAGCGTCGAAGCCATCACCTCGCGCCTGCCGCTGGCGGTCGGATTTATCGCTGTCGTCACCTTCGCCCTGCTGTTCTTGCTTACCGGTAGCGTGGTGCTGCCACTCAAGGCGTTGATCCTCAACGTCTTATCGCTGACGGCGACGTTCGGTGCCCTGGTATGGATATTCCAAGAGGGCCACCTTGACGCCCTGGGAACCACGTCGACCGGAACGTTGATCGCCAACACCGCGGTACTGATGTTCTGCATCGCGTTCGGCCTATCCATGGACTATGAAGTGTTCCTGGTGTCACGGATTCGCGAGTACTGGCTGGCATCGGCCCGTAGCAGCGACGCCAACGACGTGTGCGTGGCGTTGGGCGTGGCCCGTACCGGGCGCGTGATCACTGCCGCCGCGCTGGTAATGTCAATCTCGTTTGCCGCGCTGGCCGCCTCGCAGGTGTCGTTCATGAGGATGTTCGGGCTCGGACTGACCCTGGCCATACTCATGGACGCGACCGTGATACGCACCGTACTGCTGCCGGTCTTCATGCACGTGCTGGGCCGGGCCAACTGGTGGAGCCCCAAACCGCTAGCCTGGCTGCACAACCGGATCGGCATCAGCGAATCCGCCAGCCACGCCAGGCACGTGGCGCCCGGTCACTTGGCCGAGGATGAATAGCAGGAGCCGGTCTGTAACGGGCCGTGTGACGCAATCGGGTTACCCGCGTCGTAGGCGCCCTGGACTGAGTCGTCACTCAGGGTCGCTATATCGGCTGCAGCAGAATAGGTTCCGCGGGCAGAGCGAAATGACTCAACCGGCCTCGGCGGGCGTCGGCGCCTCGCCGAAGCGCGCCAACACCAGCGTTCCGCACACGGCCACAACGAATCCCGCGATCACCAGCCAGCCGAGGCCGTCGCGGGCGGAGTCACCCAGCCAGACGACGCCCACGATCGCGGGTGCGATCGTCTCGCCGACGACCATGGCCGCCACCGTGGTCGTCACCGAACCGCGGTGCAGGGCGGAGGTCAGCAGGAGAAATCCCGCTACCCCGCCGCCGGCGCCCGCGTACAGCGCCGGCTGGGTGTAGAACGCGGGCTTGGTCGGGTCGACGACGTCCATCAGGCGCACCGCGATTTCGACCACGCCGAATCCGCTTCCCGCGCAAAGGCCCAGGGCGAGCCCCCGGGCGCGATCATGCAGCCGTCCCGCGGCGGCACCGATGAGAAATATCGCGGCGACCACACCGATCAGCGCCCAGCCGAGTCCGGCCGGGGCGCGCCGAAAGTGCCCGGGACCCGCCGCGCACGCGAGCACGACGAGGCTCACGCAGACCACCGCGACGGCCGTCCATTCCGTTGCGGACAGCCGCGCCGACAGCACCCACGCCGAGACGATGCCGGTGACCGCGATCGAAGCCGCCAGCGCCGCGGCCACGACGTAGATCGGCACCAACCGCAGCGCCATCACCTGAAGCAGAAACCCGAGGACGTCAAGGCCGATGCCGGCGATATAGCGCCACTGCCGGACGGCCCGCATCAGCAGCACCGCGTCGACGCCCGACTTGCTGGCCGGTTCGACCGATCGGGTGGCGACCGCCTGCAATACCGTGGCGGTGCCGTAGCACACCGAGCAACCCAGCGCGAGCAGGAACCCGATGAGCACAGAATGACAATACGAGACGAAGGGATTCTTCGATGATCGGCGTCGAGGGCAAGGTGGTGGCTATCGCCGGCGCAAGCAGCGGGATAGGGGAGGCAACCGCGCGTCTGCTCGCCGAGCGCGGCGCCAGCGTTGTCCTCGGTGCGCGTCGCGTCGATCGCCTCGAAGGGATCGCGCGCGAAATTCGCGAGGGCGGGGGAGCCGTCGTCATTCGCCCGACCGATGTGACGCGCCGCGAGGACCTCGACCAGCTGGTCGCAACGGCGTCGGGTGAATTCGGTTCCCTCGACGTACTGGTGAGCAACGCCGGGATCAGCAAGATCGGGCCGGTAGCGGACCTGGACGTCGATGGATGGTCGGCAATGATCGACGTCAATCTGCGCGGGGTGCTGCACGGCATCGCCGCGGCGCTACCGGTTTTCC
Source organism: Mycobacterium sp. IEC1808 (assembly GCF_002101935.1). Taxonomy (NCBI): domain Bacteria; kingdom Bacillati; phylum Actinomycetota; class Actinomycetes; order Mycobacteriales; family Mycobacteriaceae; genus Mycobacterium; species Mycobacterium sp. IEC1808. Next base: position 70,587 of record NZ_LQPV01000004.1, read on the forward strand.
GCCGACAGGGCCGCGGCCACTTCGTGACGACCGTATCCACCGCCGGGCTGAAGATCGTCCCCACCATGGCGGTGTACGCGGCCACGAAGAATGCCGTTCGTACCGTCATGGAAGGCCTGCGCCAAGAGTCGACCGATGGCGTCATCCGAACCACTTCGATATCACCGGGATTCGTCGACACCGAGCTCGACGGTTCGATCGACGACGCGGCCCTGCGTGACCAGATCCGGAGCACCATGAGCGACTTCGGTTTGTCGCCCGCGGCGGTGGCGCGCGCCGTGGCATTCGCGATCGAGCAGCCCCACGAGGTCGAGATTGGTGAGATCGCTATCCGCCCCACCGTCCAGGGTTAGCGGCGCACGGCAACTCACATCTGCGAGAGGATGCGGGCGAGCTTGGCGGTGTACTCCGACTCGGAGATCGCGCCGGCGGCGCGCAGCGCCTCCAGTTCCCTGAAGCGCTCGGGAACCGGCACCGGCGGGTCCGGATACGAAGGCGCCGTCGGATGCGCGGGCTGCCGCGTGTCCCGGACGCCCCATCCCGAGCCGAGGTTGACGAGCCGGAGCGCGAAGAGCACACCGCCCGCGGTGATCGGCAGCCCGAGGTAGAGCATCCACCCGAGCGGCACGCCCGCGCGGCTCAAAGCGAAGTAGCGCAAGACCAGCAGCAGGGCGATCAGCGCGCCGGACAACAGGACAGCGGCCTTGGTTTTCATGCGGCAAGTGGAAACCGGGTGGGTGGCTACCGATCCCAACTGCGGCAGAGGTAATCAAGCACCAGGGCGGTGACGACGCCGTAGCCGAAGTGCGGAACCAAATCGCTGATCCAGCCGACGACGCCCCAGGTTCGCGGGTCGGTCACGCCGAGCACGGTCATCGGCCCGTTGGTGCCGATCAAGGCGATCGCCGTCGCGACCAGCGTGGCGACCACGAGGCGCGGGCGCCAGCCCAGCGCGTAGGCCAGCCCGAGGATCAGGCCCATCCCGATCCCCGCGGCATACCCGGTCAGCGCACCCAGGCCGAGCAGCCGGTTGGCCAGGACGTCACCGGATCCCGGCACCGTCAGGCCGAACAGCTTCGCCATCGCCTCGACGGTCCGTTCGGGCGTGGAGCTCGTCGGCCGGCCGCGCACCGCGATGTCGAGATAGGTGATCACGTTGAGCGCCGTGGTACCTGCGGCCCCCGCGGCGGCGCCGCTCAGCAGACCCGGCCACAAGTGGGAAGCCCGTGGGTATTTCATGCTGCCGCTGCCCTCCGCTTGTCGCGATGCGCATCTTCTGAAAAGAAACTACAGTTGACTGCCATGACGAACCGCGTGCGCCGTACGGCAGCCGCGATCTGCGCTGGCGCCGGTGTCGTGCTTGCGGTCGGGCTGGGCGTCACCGGCGCTGGTGAGTCGCCGGGCGGCGCGACGGCCCAGTCCTCGATTGTCGTGCCCGCGCCCGGCGATGGGGGCGGCGCGATACCGGTGCAGCCCGTCGGCGGCGGTGCCTGCGTCATCGGCCTGAACTGTGGCTGCATTCCGCACCGCACCTGTCCCACGCCGCACCCGCATCCCGGTACGGCGGGCGCCAACCAACACGACACTCCGCCCCCGCAAAATCCGTAGCGACCGGGCTTCCTGACCAGGAGCCGGGCGGCTTTCCTATCATTTGCGAATGAGCGCAGGTGGGCTGGATACCGTCGGCTCGCCGGCATTCACCGACGAGGACCCGGCCCTGTTTCGCGCCGCCGGCTGGTGGTCCGATTTGACGCTGTCGGACGCGGTGCGTCAAAACGCCCGGTCGGCGCCGGGGCGTCCCGCCTACGTCGACCATCCCGGGAAGTCGCTGTCATGGCGCGAATTCGACCGTGCCGCAACGCAATTAGCCGAGCTACTGGCCGGTGTCGGTGTGGCGCGCGGTGATCGGGTCGCGGTGTGGCACGGCGACTCCGCCGCCATCCACGTGCTGTTCGTCGCGATCGAACGGTGCGGTGCCGTCGTGGTCGGCATCGGCGCGCGCGCCGGGACCCGCGAGGTCGCCGCGATCCTGCGCAACGCGGGGCCGAAGATTCTGGTCAGCGACGCCCAGCGCGCCGACGCCGCGGTGGGCGTGGCCGGCGAATCCGCGCTGGTCCTGGACGGCGATCCGGGCGCGCTGCGGCTGAACGTCGACGCGGAGCCCAGGACGGTGGCCACGGAGGCACAGCTGGGTCCCGACGACGTCTTCCTGATCAACTCCACCTCCGGGACCACCGGCCTGCCCAAATGCGTCGTGCACACGCAAAACCGTTGGCACTACTTTCACCAGAAGGCCGTCGCCAACGGGTTGCTGACACCGGACGACGTCTTCCTGCCGGTGATACCGACGCCGTTCGGGTTTGGACTTTGGACCAGCCACACGACGCCGATCTACCTCGGCGCCACGGCGGTGATCCTGCCGAGGTTCATCGCGTCCGCGGCGTGTGAGGCGATCGCCCGCCACCGGGTCAGCGTGCTGTGTTGTGTCAGCACACAACTGACAATGCTGATGGCGGACCCGGCATCTCGCGAACACGACCTGAGTTCGCTGCGCGTCGTTTTCGCGGGCGGCGAGGCGCTGCCCTACCGACCCGCCGCGGAGTTCGAGGACCTCACCGGCGCGAAGATCCTGCAGTTCTACGGCTCGAACGAGACCGGGATGCTGAGCGCGACCACGGTCGACGACCCCCGGGAACGTCGGCTGCGCACCGGCGGCCGGATCGTCCCGGAGATGGCGGTTCGGCTCTTCGACGGCGACCGGGACGTCACCGCGACGGGACGCGGACAGCCCGCGTGCCGGGGCCCGGCGACGAGCCTCGGGTACCTGGGCGGGACCGACCACGACAAGCTGTTCACCGCCGACGGGTGGATGCGCATGGGCGACATCTGCGAGATCGACGCGGACGGCTATCTGAGCGTCACCGGCCGGACGTCCGACTTCATCGTGCGCGGCGGGAAGAACATCAGCGCCAGCCAGGTCGAGGACGCCGCCACCACCCACCCCGCGATCGCCGTAGCGGCGGCCGTCGCGATGCCCGATCCGGTGTTCGGTGAAAAGGTTTGCCTTTACGCCGAACTCGTCGAATCGCGGGCCGTCGATCTGCCGCAGCTCGTCGAGCACCTGCTGGCGCTGGGCGTCTCGAAGGAGCTGCTGCCCGAACGGCTCATCGTGGTCGACGAGCTGCCCCGATCGTCCGGCGGCAAGATTGCCAAAGGCCAGCTCCGCGAGGATATTCGAATCAGGATGGAGGCGGATCATGAACGCTCCTAACGCGCGTCGAGGTGGCGTCGAGGTGTGGGCGCCGTCGGTGGTGCCCCCGATCGGCGTCGAGCTGTCCAACGAGCAGGCGCTGGCCGTGGCTTTCCGGCACCTCGCCGGCATCGGCTTCGCGGAAAACATGGCCGGACACATCACCTGGCAGCTCGACGGCCAGACGGACATGTTCGTCAATCCGTGGGGGCTGTGGTGGCAGGAGCTCACCGCCTCGGACATCTGCGTGGTGGACAGCGAGGCGCGGGTGGTCCGCGGTCGATGGGATGTCACCCCGGCCATCCACATCCACACCGAACTGCACCGGGTGCGCGACGACGCCCGGGTCGTCATCCACAACCACCCCTACTACTCCTGCGTGCTCGCCGCGTTGGGCAAGCTTCCCGAACTCGTCCACCAAACCGGTTCGCTCTACCTCGACGACCTGCGCCTAGTCGACACGTACGACGGGGAAGTCGACAGCCCCGCGCGCGCCGCGGATCTCGCCGCGCGCATCGGCGGCGCCAACCTCACGATCCTGGCCAACCACGGCGTCATCGCGACGGGTCGCAACCTGCCGGAAGCCGTGTACCGGGCAGCATCGATTGAACGGGTCTGCAAGCTGGCCTACGACGTCATGCTCACCGGCCGGGAACCGGTGAAGATGAACTGGTCGGACATGGCCGGCATACAGCGGTCCCTGATCGAACGCGCCGCCGACGTGTACTGGGCGGGGGCGGCCCGGATGACCATCAAGGCCGATCCCGATGTCCTCACGTGATGCGCGTGAAACGTGGGCGTTGCGTGTGTCCCCTGGGCGCGTTTCAGCCCAGATTCCCGCCCTGGGCGCACAGTCAAAGCCGTCTGCGCACACTCAAGCGCCCTGCCCCACGAGGAGACTGACGAGTGAAATCCATCGATGAGCTGGCCGGCGACCTGAACTTCACCACCGCGAAGACGGGCGGCGACCGCTCGGTTACCTTCCTGCCCGATCCGCCCCGCGCGCCACGGCGTTACACGGTGATCTCGGTGGACGACCACATCGTCGAACCGCCCGACACCTTCACCGGGCGCCTGCCTCGCAAGTTCGCCGACCGCGCCCCAAAAGTCGTGGAGACCGGCACCGGGGGACAGACCTGGGTGTACGACGGCCGGGAACTGCCCAACGTCGGATTCAACGCCGTCGTCGGGCGGCCGGTGGCCGAGTACGGCTTCGAGCCGGTCCGGTTCGACGAGATGCGCAGGGGCGCATGGGATATCCACGCGCGCGTCAAAGACATGGACCTCAACGGCATCTACGCCTCGCTCAACTTTCCCTCGTTCCTCCCGGGGTTCGCAGGCCAGCGGCTGCAGCAGGTCACCACGGACCGCGACCTGGCGCTGGCGTCGGTGCGGGCATGGAACGACTGGCACCTCGAGGTCTGGGCGGGCTCGTATCCCGAACGCATCATTCCCTGCCAGCTGCCGTGGCTGCTGGACCCCGAACTCGGCGCGAAGATGATCTATGAGAACGCCGAACGCGGCTTTCACGCCGTCACTTTCAGCGAGAACCCGGCGATGCTCGGGTTGCCCAGCATCCACTCCGGCCATTGGGACCCGATGATGGCCGCGTGCGCCGAGACGGACACCGTCGTGAACCTGCACATCGGCTCCTCCGGCTCCTCACCGTCCACCACCGACGACGCGCCGCCGGACGTCCAGGGCGTGCTGTTCTTCGCCTACGCCATTTCCGCGGCGGTCGACTGGCTGTACTCCGGCCTGCCCAGCCGGTTCCCCAACCTGAAGATCTGCCTGTCCGAGGGCGGAATCGGCTGGGTCGCGGGCTTGCTGGACCGCCTTGACCACATGCTCAGCTACCACGCGATGTATGGCACCTGGCAGGCCCTTGGCGAAAGCCTCACTCCCGCAGAGGTTTTCACCCGCAACTTCTGGTTCTGTGCGGTGGAGGACAAATCGTCGTTCGTGCAGCGCGATCGGATCGGCGCTGACAACATCATGCTGGAGGCCGACTACCCGCACTGCGACTCCACCTGGCCGCACACTCAGGAGACGATCCACGAACAGATCGGCGATTTGCCCCCGGACGTGATCCGAAAGTTCAGTTGGGAGAACGCGTCTCGGCTGTACCGGCATCCTGTGCCGGTCGAGGTCCAGCGCAATCCCGATGCTTTCTAGGCCTTTTCGTGCTGAGGCTCGTGGGGACACGGGCAACCACTGTCGCCGCGCGCCGAAAGGTGGTGCGACGCGCCCACCGGCGCCGACACGGACGCCAGCGACACGTCCCTCGGGCACGACGGCTCCGCGATCCAGTTCATGAACTGCCAGATGGCGGCCACCAACGTGATGAGCAGCAGCGCCGTCGCGACCGCGTGGAACACCAGGTAGTAGCAGTATCCGGACGGGGAGTGCGGTGAACCATCGCCAGCGGCAACCGTTTTGAACGTCGCAATTCCCATCAAGACAGCCTCCCTCTTCGACCCAACGGCATCGACCCCGACAACAACTGCTCGTTAGTCCTTCGGAGCGAGGGCTCGACCGGATGGCGAACACGTCGCATTGACCGAACACAATGCGCAAAAGCTCTGGTCGCGGCAGTCTCGGGCGTGCGTTTTGAACTGTCGGGCTCTGGGTAGCCGACCGGGGACGTCGGTCCTCGCGTTCAAAGCCCGACGGTCAGACAAGCAGTGGGATTGGCAGGCGAATGAACACCCTCGCGTTGCTGGCCGGCCGCTACGAGGTGCGCAGCAGGCTGGGCCTGGGCGGCATGGCCGAAGTTCGCGACGGCTGGGACACCCGACTGAACCGGCCCGTCGCCATCAAGCTATTGCACCCGGTGTTCAACGCGCAGCCCGACATTCGGAAGCGATTCGACGCGGAGGCGCGCGCGGCCGCGGCGCTGAACCATCCGAACATCGTGGCGGTTCACGACTGCGGCGAGCACGACGGCATACCTTTCATCGTGATGGAGCGGTTGCCGGGCAGTTCGCTGGCCGACCAGATCGCCCGCGGTCCCCTTCCGGTCCCGCACGTCCGAGCCACCCTCGACAACGTTCTCGCCGCGCTGACGGCCGCGCACCGCGCGGCGATCCTCCATCGGGACATCAAGCCCGGAAACATCCTGGTGGGCGCCGACGGCGAGGCCATGAAGGTCGCCGACTTCGGGATCGCCAAGACCCACGAGGCGGTCGCCCACACGATGACGGGCCAGGTCTTCGGCACCATCGCCTACCTCAGTCCTCAGCGGCTCGCCGGGGCGCCCGCGACCGTCGCCGATGATCTCTATGCCGTCGGGGTGGTCGGCTATGAGGCGCTCGCGGGGCATCGCCCCTTCCCGCAGGAGAACATGGGCGCCCTGGCCCGCGCCATCCTGCATGACCGACCGCCGCCGCTGGCCCTGCTGCGACCCGACGTCGATTCCGCGCTGATCACCGCGATCGAACGCGCGATGGCGCCCGATCCGCGACAGCGGTTCGGCCGCGCCGAGGAGATGCGGGGCGCCCTGCACGGTCGTGGGGCGGCCGTGGTGGGGATGCCCGTCGCGGCGCCGCCGCGCCCGCCGACGAAGGTGCTCGAGGCGCCCCTGCCGGCGCGGAATCCGCGGCCGGGGGGCCGGACGAAGAAACTGATCGTCGCCGCGGCCATCCTGGCGGCGATGATCGTTGTCCCGTTTGCGATCGCTTCCGACCCGGCGCCCTCGAACGCTCCCGCCAAACCGGTGACGACGAGCACCCCGTCGCCGGTGCCGGTACCGGTGAGCAATCCGGTTCCGCCGGACCCTCCCACGGAACAACCGCCGCCTCCGCCACGGCATGGCCCCGGCAAGGGGCATGGCAAGGGACACGGCGGCGATTAGGCCGCCCAACCCCACGAGCACAATGCGCAAAAGCTCAAAATCGCTCGTTGAGCGGGTATTGCGCTGTGAACAAGGTGTCGAGACCCCTCGACCGAGACACCGACCAGGAGCGCGCCGTGTTCACTCAGCCGGAACTAACTACAGGATCAAACGCCTACAGCGGGACGCCCGCTGCGCTTCCGCAGCGACTGCCCACGAGGCGGGTGGGCTATCCATGCGGCGCCGGCGCCGGCCCGCCCGTGGCGCGGCCAGTCGACCGCCGGCGGCAGGCTCGAATGTTATGAGCGTGCAAATTCTTTTCGTTTGCTGTGCGGGAACGCCCGAGGCTCGCTAACGTCGGGCCATCGCAATTGGCTGACATCTCCGCCCCGGGGCGGAAGGGAACTGGAGGTTGCCCGATGAGGAAGATCGTTGCCGCCGGTGCTTTGGCGTTCTGTGGGCTGCTGACCACCGGCGTCGGCATCAGTAACGCCGAAGAGATTCAGGTCGAAGGCAACTACGCGACCCAGGCCGCGTGCGAGGTGGACGGCCCCCACGTCGAGGTCAACCACCCCGGCACCTTCACCCATTTCTCCTGCGTTCAGCATTCCGACGGCCTCTGGTACCTGTATCTGAGCAACTGATTTCCCGGCCGCGGCCGGTAGCCGGTCAGAGGTCGGAGGCCAACCGCCGCAGGATGTCCGCGGCGGGCTCGGCGGTGGCGTGCCGATACCCGGTGCCCGCCCACAGGTGGACGTAGTCGGGCTTGCCCGCCGCGGCGGCGGCCTTGCGCATCGGGCTGGTGAGGTAGTGAATCGCCGGGTAGCCCAGCGGCGCCTGCGCCTCGTGGGCGTCGATGAACGCGTTGCGCAGGCCGCGGGCCGGCCGGCCGGTAAAGGCCCGGGTGATCACGGTCTCGCTGTAAGCCGGATCCATGAGGGCGGCCTGGTGGGTGGCCGAGGCGCCGCTTTCGGTGGCGCGGAGCAGAACCGTTCCGACCGCGGCCGCCACGGCGCCGGCGCGGATCACGTCGGCCACCGCGGCCGGAGTGGCGAGGCCACCGGCGGCCATCACCGGCAGCGGTACCGTCGCGACGATCTGCGCGACGAGGTCGACGATCGGGACCGGTGTCAACGGCCTGCGGGGCGAGAGCGTGCCCGAATGCCCGCCGGCCGTCGCTGCCTGCACGGCGAGCATGTCGACCCCGGCGTCGCGCGCCTGCGCCGCCTCGTCGGGCGTCGTCACGGTCTGCACCACAACGGTATTGGCCTTCTTCAGGGCGGTGATCACGTCGCGCGGCGGTATCCCGAACGTGAACGACACCAACGGCACCGGGTCGTCGAGCAGCAGCGCGATCTTCTCGTCGAAGCGGTCGGTGTCGTCGATCGGCTCGGTTGGAAGCGTCAGACCGAACTGATCGGCCTCCTTTTGGACGATCGCTGCGTAGGCGCGGTAGCTGTCGGGGTCGACGGGCAGGGGATTGGGCGCAAAGAGGTTGATCCCGAACGGAATTCCCTCGGCACGCACCTTCTTGATCTCCGCCTCCACGGCGTCGACGGTCTTGTACCCGGCCGCCAGCATGCCGAGGGCCCCGGCCTGCGTCGCGGCCGACACCATCGCCGGCGTGGTCGGCCCGCCGGCCATCGGGGCGGCGACCAGCGGTATCGACATCTCAAACTGTTCCAGCATCGCAGTCCCCCTTCGAGTCCGGATCACACCTGCCCTGAGAATATCGGCGAAGCATTGCCATTCCATCCCGGCGCCTGACCTGACAGGATGCTTCACCGTGAAGCGGCCCAACTTTCTAGTCATCGTGGCGGACGACCTCGGATATTCCGACATCGGTGCGTTCGGCGGCGAGATCAATACGCCGAACCTGGACCGGCTGGCCTATGCCGGCGTCCGGTTTACCGACTTCCACTCGGCCCCGGCGTGCTCGCCCACCCGGGCGATGCTGTTGACCGGCACCGACCACCACATCGCGGGCATCGGCACGATGCTCGAGGTGGCGATCCCCGAGTTCCGCGGCGCTCCCGGCTACGAGGGCTACCTCAACGACCGGGTCGTGGCCCTGCCAGAGCTGCTGCACGACGCCGGGTATCTGACGCTGATGTCGGGCAAGTGGCACCTGGGCGACACCATCGAAACGTCGCCGTGGGCCCGCGGGTTCGAGCGCTCGTTCGCCTTGCTGCCCGCCGGCGCCAGCCACTACGGCCCCGCGGTGGGCGGCGGGTTTTCGCCCGTGGCAACGCTTTACACCGAAGATGACCAGTTCGTCACCGTTGGTGACGACTTCTACTCCTCCGACTTCTACGTCGACACCCTGCTGCGCTACTTCCGCGAGCGCTCCGACGAGGATGACCGTCCGTTCTTTGCCTACCTGCCATTTCAGGCCCCACATTGGCCGCTGCAGGCGCCGGGCGAGACCATCGCGACCTATCACGGCCGCTACGACGCCGGGCCCGACGAATTGCGCGAGGCCCGACTGGCGGCGTTGAAGAAGCTCGGACTGTGCCCGCCCGACGTCGAGGCGCACCCGGTCGTGGCCGACGGCGCCCCCGAATGGGCCGACATGAGCGACGACGAGCGCGCGCGTTCGGCCCGCAGCATGGAGGTCTACGCCGCCATGGTGGACCGGATGGATCAGAACATCGGCCGGGTCATCGACTATTTGTCCGACACCGGTGAACTGGACAACACCGTCGTGATCTTCCTGTCCGACAACGGCGCGGAGGGTGCGATGGTCGAGGCGATGCCGTTGCGCGGCGCCCAGATCGTCGCGCAGATCGAAAAGTACTGTGACAATAGTCTCGACAACCTGGGCGGGCCCACCTCGTTCATCTGGTACGGCCCGCGCTGGGCGCAGGCGGCCACCGCGCCGTCGCGACTGCACAAGGCGTTCACCACCGAGGGCGGGATCCGGGTGGTGGGCTTCGTGACCTGGCCCGGCTTTGCCCGGCAGGCCGAAATCGGCACGGCCTTCACGACGGTCATGGACATCGCGCCGACGGTGCTCGAGCTCGCCGGTGTCGCGCACCCGGGCACCGCATACCGGGGCCGCGACGTCGCACCCATGCGGGGCCATTCCCTGGTGCCATACCTGTCGTGCGAAAGCGAAGCGGTCCACGGCGTGGACACCGGCACCGGTTGGGAGTTGTTCGGGCGCAGGGCGATCCGTCAGGGCGACTGGAAGGCGGTTTATCTGCCCGCACCGTACGGTCCGGGCGCCTGGCAGCTGTACGACCTGTCCGGCGACCCGGGCGAGATCGAGGATCTGGCCGCCGAGCGGCCCGACAAGCTGGCCGAGCTGCTGGCGCTCTGGGATCGCTATGTCGAGGAGACCGGCGTGATCCTCGACCCCATCTCGGTGTTCGACGTCGACCTCTAGAAGCGGATTTCTTCGATAGCCGTGGCGGGTTGCGCCCGAGTGCTAGCGTCGGCTCCGTGTCAGCTGACGGCAACCCCATCCGTATCGGCATCTTGGGCGCGGCCCGCATCGCGCCCCTGGCGGTCGTCAACCCCGCAAAGCAACACAGCCAGGTCGAGGTGGCCGCCGTGGCGGCCCGCGACCCGGCGCGTGGGCGGGACTTTGCCGCCAAGCACGGCATCCCGCGGGTGCACGACAGCTACGACGCGCTGATCGCCGACCCGACCGTCGACGCGGTCTACAACCCCCTGCCGAACGGCCTGCACGGCCGGTGGACGCGGGCCGCGCTGGACGCCGGGAAGCACGTCCTGTGCGAAAAGCCTTTCACCGCCAACGCCGCCGAGGCGCGCGAGATCGCCGCGATCGCCGCGAATTCCGATCGGGTGGTGATGGAGGCCTTCCACTATCGCTACCACCCGCTGACCCGCCGCGTCGAGGAGATCATCGCCTCCGGCGAGCTGGGCAAGCTGCGAAGGGTGGAGGCCGCCATGTGCTTCCCCCTGCCCAGGTTCTCCGACATCCGGTACAACTATTCGCTTGCCGGCGGGGCGCTGATGGACGCCGGGTGCTACTCGGTCCACATGGTCCGCACCTTCGGTGGTTCGACGCCGGAAGTCGTCTCCGCGCGGGCGAAATTGCGCGATCCGCAGGTCGACCGGGCCATGACGGCCGAGGTGAAGTTCGCCGGCGGGCACACCGGCCGGGTCCGTTGCTCGATGTGGTCGTCGCGGCTGCTGCAGATCAGCGCCCACGTAGTGGGCGAACACGGTGAGGTGCGGGTCTTGAACCCCGTGTTGCCCAGCGCTTTCCACCGGCTCACGATCCGATCGCACGACGGTCGACGCGTCGAGCGCTTTTCGCGCCGCACCACCTACGCCTATCAGCTCGACGCCTTCGCCGGGGCGGTGCTGCGCGGGGAACCGGTCAAGACGACCCCCGAGGACGCGATCGAAAACATGACCGTCATCGACGAGATCTACCGGGCCGCGGGGCTTCCCCTACGCAACCCGAGTTGATCCTCCGGTGCATGCGTTCGCCTGCCCGCGGTGTCGCGGCTACGCGCCCTTCGAATCGATGCGCTGCCCGAATTGCTCGGCCGAGCTTGGATTGCATGTGCCAAGCCGCGCGATGGTCGTGACCTCCTCCGGTGCGGCCGTCGTCGACGGCGAAGTCTGGATTCGGTGCACGAGGTCGGCCACCCTCGGCTGCAACTGGTTAACCCCGGAGCGCCAAGAAATCGGCGGCGAGCAGGGGCGATGCCTAGCCGATTCGCTGATCCGCCGAGAGCCCGAAGCGGACGACACCATCGCGCTGGAAAAGCTCGTGTCCACCGCGCGTGCGCTGCGTCGCTTGGTATATCAGCTCATCGACATCGGGTTGCCGATCGATCCCTACTGGCGGAAGGACGGCGGGCTGGCGTTCGACCTGCTGTCCAGTTATAGCGGCGGCGAGCGGGTGGTGATCGGACACGCCGACGGGGTGATCACCATCGACCTGGTGGAGTCGCTCGACGCCTACCGTGAGGCGCTGCGGGTCAATCTCGGCGAGCCCTATCGCACCATGCTCGGTCACTTCCGCCACGAGATCGGCCACTACTACCAAAACGTCCTGGTGGAACAGGATCCCGGCGCCGCTCGCTATCTCGACGAATGCCGCGAGATCTTCGGCGACGAGCGCGCGGATTACCAACACGAGATGGCACGACACTACAAATTCGGCCCCCCGCGGGACTGGGGCGACTCCTACATCTCCGAATACGCGACGATGCACCCGTGGGAGGACTTCGCCGAATGCTTCGCGCACTACCTGCACATCGCCGACACCATGGCCACCTCTCGCGAGGCCGGGATGGTCCTCCACGCCGACAGGGTCCGCTTCTCGGTGCCGCGCGATATTGTTCCGCTCGCCTCGTATGACGCTGCGCCGATCGAGCATCTGCTCGAAGACTGGAAGTGGTTGGCGCTGTTCTTCAATCAGGTGAACACCGCCATGGGCAAGAACCCGCTCTACCCATTCCACATCCCGCCTCCGGTGGTCCGCAAGCTGGCATTCGTGCACAAGGTGATTCGAGGGACCGCGCGGCAGGGGTAGGCAAGGAGAGCCGGACGGGGCGGGAAGGCCGGGACGTCGAGAAGCGCGCCTCGGGGCCCGTCGCCCCCACGGCGGCCTGATAACTCAGGAGATCTCGGACAACAAGCGCCGCGCCGCCTCGACGCAAGGGCGGAGGCGATCGATCGGGCTGACGCCGGCCAGCGCCAAAGCCCTTCTCGGGACTTCGATTTCGATCACGATATCGGCGGGCAGCGCGGAAAGGATGTCGTGGAGCGGCAATTCACCCTCGCCGGGAACCATGCGTTCGAACATGGCTTCCTCCATGTAGTTGTCGCCCCGCGGCGCCAGCGTCGTGTCGTTGACTTGGGCATACCCGATGTGGTTGGGGTCCATGGCCGCGATGTCCGCGGCGGTCGAGCCGGATCGCACCAGATGCATGGTGTCGATCAGCAACCGAAAGTCGGCCCGCGCCACGTGTTCCCGGGCGGCCAGCGCGGTGGGCAGGTCGCCAATCGTGAGCCCCGGCACCGGTTCGACGACCGTCTGGATGCCGCGCTCGGCGGCCAGTTCTGTCAGGATCGCGAACTGGTCGAACGTGCGGCCGAGGTCGGGGTCAAGGCTCACCACGTTGATCCGCGGCACGCCGAGGTCGGCCAGCGCGTCGAGATCGCCCGCGAAGTCCCGCATCTCGGCGCCGGGCAATACCAGAAACCCGTCGCCAAGCGAGATCGTGACGCCACGGTTGTCCATCGCGGCCCGCACGTCTCGCCGCAGCGGCGCGTCCTTGAGGGAGAACGGCGGATAGCCGAGCGCTACCAGCGGAAGCCCCCGCACAACCGCCGACATGTACCTGCACCCGAGGTCCGCGGTGAGATCGACGAATTCCACTGGGGGAAGGCCGAAGCCGCCGAGGAATCCGACACCGAGGCGGTCCATGCTAGGCGGGGCGGCCGGCCAATTGGGCCAACTGGTCTGCGGCCTGGGCGTTTTGGGTGGTCAGCGCGATCTTTCCGGAGGTCACCTGTTCTTCGATGATCGGCGCCTCCAGAACCAGATCGTCGCGGATGAAGGCCACGTGGTCTTGCAGGTGGGTGGCGGTGAACGTCGCCCAGGCCGCCGCGGACGCCGGATCCATCGTCAGGCTCACCTCAAAGAAGCCGGACGTCAGGGACGCCGGCGGGTCCACGTGCGTCAGCGCCAGCCGCATCGTCTCGGGACCCAACGTGTAGAGCGTGGTCCGGGCGAGGTCACAGGTGACCAGCACGCTGGTCGGCGCCACCGGGCTGCCCGCATTCGTGGCGGGGCACTTGTTGGGCGTCGTCGGCTGCGACTTCTGCACCGGCCGAACCGGCAACGGCTGGATGCTCACCGCGGGGGGCGGCGGTTGGGTGCTCGTCGGGGCCGCGGCGGTGGTCGGCGTCGTGGCGGGGGTGTGCCGTGGCGTCGAGTGGCACCCGCACGTCACCGCACCGAGCAGCAGGGCGCAGGTGAGGCCGCGGGCGCCCACCGAGCGCTTGATCATCGCACCACAGTTTCATCCGAGGACCCGTCGCGTTCGCGCGACACGCCCTTTACGGACACTACAAATATAGAGTAGTCTCCCGCTTCGGATACCCCGCAATGGACAAACGACGAAAGCCCAACCCCACCGAACGCCGCCGCGACCTGTGCGACGCGGCGATCCATCTGCTGGCCCAGGAGGGCGCCAAAGGGTTGAGTCATCTCAAGGTCGACCGCCAGGCCCGGGTCCCGGACGGCACGACCTCGTTCTATTTCCGGACCCGATCGGCGCTGCTGCGCGCCGCGGCCGAGCGGCTGGCGGAGCTGGATTTGGCGACGTTGCAGTCCGTGGCGGACGTGGCCGAGCGTCCCGACGGACAGCGAGACCACCGGTCGCCGTCGCGGTTGTCGCAGGTGGTGATCCAGGCCGGGAACGAACCGCAATTGTCGCGAACCAGGGCCCGCTACGAGCTGACCATGCAGGCCACCCGCGACCCGGCGGTGGCGGCGATCCTGCAGCAGGCCACGGACGCGTTCACCAAGCTGCACCGCGAAATCCTGGTGCAGCTCATGCCGCGCGGCGCCGACCTGGAGCCGGCCGTGGTCGAGGACCTGAGCAACATCACGCTCACCTTCATCAACGGTTTGCTGCTGCGCTTCGCCCATGGCGACCGAATCATCGACAGTCCCGAGCAGCTCGACGGGATCCTGGCGGCCATCGCCACGGGCATCCTGAAGAACCCCAACAAGGGCCGGCTGACGGAGACCGGCGGGTCGTCGGCGCAAAGCCTTGCCAGAGCACCCGCCATATGATTCTCTACGAGAATAGAGTAGGCGCAACGTATTTAAGCGAAACGTATAAATTGTTCGGCCCGATTCCGTCGCCGACGGACAGCTCAGTGGATAGGTGAAAATGCAGGCGCTAGGAGGGATTTCGTGACGGCGAGCACGGACAGTGATGTTCATTTCGACCCGTACGACGTCGAGCTGATCGCCGACCCGTATCCCATGTTCGCGCGCCTGCGGGACGAGGCGCCGCTCTACTACAACGCCGAATACGACTTTTATGCGCTGAGCCGCTACGCCGATGTCAACAAGGCCCTGATCGACAACGGCACCTACAGCTCGGCCCGGGGCGTGATCCTCGAGTTGATCAAGGCCAACCTCGAAATCCCTTCTGGCATGCTGATCTTCGAAGACCCCCCGATCCACGACGTGCACCGCAAGCTGTTGTCGCGGATGTTCACCCCCCGCAAGATCAACGCGCTGGAGCCGATGATCCGGGACTTCTGCGCGCAGCTGCTGGATCCCCTGGTGGGGTCGGGGCGATTCGACTTCGTCACCGATCTCGGTGCGATCATGCCGATGAAGGTCATCAGCATGCTGCTCGGGATTCCCGAGGAAGATCAGGAATACATCCGCGATCGCGGGAACGCCCAGCTACGCACCGAGCCCGGCAAGCCGATGAGCGCCGCCGAGCACGGCCTGTCGGTGGGCGAGCAGTTCGAGGCCTACATCGACTGGCGTGCCGAGCATCCGTCCGACGACATCATGACCGAGCTGCTCAACGTGGAGTTCGTCGACGAGACCGGCACCACGCGGCGGCTCACGCGCAGCGAGATCCTGGTGTACCTCAACGTCGTGGCCGGGGCGGGCAACGAAACCACGACCCGGCTGATCGGTTGGGCGGGCAAGGTACTCGCGGAGCACCCCGATCAGCGCCGCGAGCTCGTCCAGGACCCCGGCCTCATCCCGCAGGCCATCGAGGAGCTGCTGCGCTACGAGCCGCCGGCTCCGCACATGGCGCGCTACGTGACGCGCAATGTCAGCCTGTATGACCAGACCGTGCCGGAAGGCAGCGTGATGATGATGCTGCTCGGGGCGGCCTGCCGCGACGAGCGCCAATTCGGGCCCGACGCAGGCGAATTCAACATTCATCGCCCCACCCGCCCGCACCTCACGTTCAGCGTCGGAGCCCACTTCTGCCTGGGCTCGGCGCTGGCCCGGCTGGAAGGCCGGGTTGCCCTCGAGGAAATCCTCAAGCGCTTCCCGGAATGGGAGCCCGATCTGGCCAACGCCACGCTCAGCCCTACGTCATCGGTGCGGGGCTGGGAGACCCTGCCAACCGTGGTGCCGTGATGACGGGCCGGGTAGAGGGGAAGGTCGCCTTCATCACCGGCGCTGCCCGGGGGCAGGGCCGCAGTCACGCGGTGCGCCTGGCCCAGGAGGGTGCCGACATCATCGCGGTCGACGTCTGCGGACCCATCGACAACCTGGCCTACCCGCATTCGACCCCCGAGGACCTCGCGGAAACCGCCGATCTGGTGAAGGCTCACAACCGCCGCATCGTGACCGCACAAGTCGACGTGCGTGACTACGACGCGCTCAAGGCGGCCGTCGACGGCGGGGTGGAACAACTCGGCCGCCTCGATATCGTCGTCGCGAACGCGGGCATCGGCACCTTCGGCAACAAGCTGCACAAGATTCGGGAGAACGTCTGGCAGGACATGATCGACGTGAACCTTTCGGGCGTCTGGCACACCGTGAAAGCCGGTGTGCCACATATCATCGCCGGCGAACGGGGTGGCTCGATCGTGCTCACCGGCTCGGTCGGGTCGCACAAGGCCATGGCGTACACCGGCCACTACATCGCCGCCAAGCACGGGGTGATCGGGCTGATGCGCGCCTTCGCCGTGGAGCTGGGCCAGCACATGATTCGGGTGAACTCGGTGCACCCCAGCCAGGTCAACACGCCGATGACCATGAACGACGTGACGTTCCGCCTGTTCCGCCCGGACTTGGAGAATCCCGGACCGGAAGACTTTGCGCCGTTCTCGCAGATGACCCACACGCTGCCGGTGCCCTGGGTGGAAGCCGCCGACATCAGCAACGCCGTCCTGTTCCTCGCCTCTGACGAATCCCGTTATGTCACCGGCGTTTCGCTACCCGTCGACGCGGGAGCTTTGCTCAAGTAGAGAAAGTGGAGACCGATGCCTGAGTACGACTACGAGAAGCTGAAGAAGGAAGCCGAGCAGTACATCAAGTTCGAGAAGGACAAAAAGAACAGGATCGCCTACATCACTTTCGACCGTCCCGACGCGCAAAACGCCACGACGCTGGGCATGCGGCAGAACTACGCCGACCTGATCCACAAGTGCAACGTCGACGACGAGGTCAAGGTCGTGGTGATCCGCGGCGAGGGCGAGGATTTCGGTAGCGGCGGCGACCTGCCCGAGCAACGCCCGATGCTGGAGAATCCGGGCCTGCCGTTGCTGCACGAGCTCGCGATCAACGACGACGACGTCAAGTACCCGCCGGGCGGGTCGTACCGCTACCTGTCCACCGTCACGGACTTCTACGCCAAGGCGCGCGCGGGAAACCGCCCGCTGCAAGAACTTCGGAAGATCAGCATCATCGAGGCGAAGGGCTACTGCTACGGGTGGCACTTCTATCAGGCCGGCGATGCCGATCTGGTGGTGTCCTCGGACGACGCCCTGTTCGGCCACCCCGCCTTCCGGTACGTGGGCTGGGGCCCCCGCCTTTGGTGGTGGGCGGAGACGATGGGCCTGCGGAAATTCTCCGAAATGCTTTTCACCGGGCGGCCGTTCAGCGCGAAAGAGATGTACGACTGCGGTTTCGTCAACAGCGTGGTGCCCCGCGAGAAGCTCGAAGAAGAGACGCTGAAATACGCGATGGCGTGCTCGCGCTCGCGTCCCACGGACACGGTGGCGGTGCAGAAGACCTTCCTGGAGCTCTACAAGCAGCACAAGGGCGAGTACTTCGGCAGCCTGCTCACCGGCATGGTCGAGGGCATGCTGCCGCTGATCCAAAACGACGCACAAGAGGTCGACCTCACCGAGGGCACGTTCGAAAAGGGCCTCAACAACGTGGTGAAGGACAATGACCTGAACTTCCCGCCGGAGTGGCGCCTGAGCCGCTCGGGACGGAAGAAGCCCTGACCGTTTCGAGGGGCCGTCCATGTCCGCGTTGACGGGCTTTCGGATCGTCGAGTTGGCCGAGACGGTCGCGGGGGAGTACTGCGGAAAGCTGCTCGCCGACTTCGGTGCCGAGGTGATCAAGGTCGAGGCGCCCGAACGCGGCAGCCGCACTCGCGCGATGGCGCCCATCCTTGCCGACGGCCCCGAGGGCAGCGCGCTGTTCGCCTACCTCAATACGAACAAGCGCTCCGTCGTCATGGACGCCGAGCGCCTCGATGACCTGATCGCATCGGCCGACGCGGTCATCGAAGACGGGATTTCTGGGGCCGCGGGCCGTTCGGAACGGCATCCGTCCGTCGTGTTCTGTTCGATCACGCCATTCGGCGCCGAGTTCGATAACGCCAAGAGCCTCAACGTGTTCCACGCCAGCGGGTGGGGGTATCACACACCCAGCCACGCCGATCCAGCCAAACCGCCGCTGCAGGGTCCGGGGCGGTTCCTGGCGGACTACGAGGCGGGCCTGGACGCGGCGCTGTGTGTCGCGTCATCGCTGTTCGGTCGGCTGCACACCGGCCGGGGAGAGTCCATCGACATCTCGCAGCACGCAGTGCTGGTCTCGCGCGCGGACTGCATCCTGGGCCGATTCATCACCGGGGAGGTTCCCGCCGAAGGGCGCCGCGACGACTACGACCAGGCCGGCCCCGCGTCGTTCTTCGCCTGCGCCGACGGCTTCGTCTACCTGTACATGACCAGCCGCGCCCACTGGACGGGACTCAAGGAACTCATGGGTCATCCGGACTGGCTGGATGCCTTCGAGGACGACTGGCTGGAGTTCTCGGTCACGACGGAAAAGGTCGAGGCGTTTCGGCGGGGTTTCGCCGCGTGGGTGCGGGACCTGACCAAAGAGTCGGCGGCCGATCGCGCGCAGCGCCTCGGGGTGCCGTTGGTCCCGGTCAACGAGGCCGCCGATCTGCACCAGTCGCCGCAATACCGCCACCGTGGGTTCTTTCAGGAGATGACCCACCCCGCGCTGGGTGACGCGGCGTATCCCACCGTTCCGTACGCGCTGGGCGCGTCGCCGGCTCGAATCACCTCCGCCGCACCCACTCTCGGCCAGCACAACGACGCGGTCCTGGGCGGCCTGGATGTGCCGCGCACGCCGCCGACGGTCAGATCGCCCCAACTCAAGCCGCCGAAGCGCCCGCGGGGCGGCCCACTGCAGGGCGTCCGCGTCGTCGAGCTCACCAAGGTGTGGGCCGGCCCGTACGCCGGTAAGCTCCTGGCACAGTTGGGTGCCGAGGTGATAAAGATCGAAACGGCAACCGCCCCCGAGGAAATGCGGGCCTACGGCGGCACCGACATCGACCACGCCCCATACTTTCTCAGCATCAACCACGAGATCCTCAGCGTGGACCTCGATATCAAGTCGGACGAGGACATGGCGCGGCTGCGCGAGCTGATCGCGCGCAGCGACATCGTCATCAACAACCTGCGGCCGGGCGCGATGGAGCGCCAAGGCTTGGGCTACGAGCAGCTCAGGGCCATCAAGCCGGACATCATCTCGGTGTCGATCAAGATGTGGGGCAACGACGGGCCGCTAGGGCATCAAACCGGTTACGCCCCATGCTTTGCCGCGCTGGCCGGGCTGGCGTCGCTGGTCGGCTACCCGGGTGGACCGCCCCTCGGCACGAGCATGCGCTACGGGGATTCCACCGTCGGAGCCGCCGCTGCGTACGCCGCCGTGGTGGCGCTGTTGCACCGGGAACTCAGCGGCGAGGGCCAGTTCGTCGACGTGTCGGCGGTGGAGACGCTGTCCTCGATGGTCGGCGACTGCCTGCTCGAGCAAAGCCTCACCGCAGAACGTTTGGGGCGCAACGGCAACAAACATCCCGACCTGTGCCCACACGGCTGCTACCCGTGCCACAGCGATTCCTGGATCGCGGTGGCCGTGGCAGACGACGCCGAATGGCGCCGGCTGTGCGACGTGTTGGGCGCCGAGGCGTTGGCCGGCGATGCACGTTACGCCACGATGGAGGCCCGGCACCGCCACGCCGAACCGCTGGACGGCGAGCTCGCCGGGTTCACCCGTGATCACGACGCCGAGGAGCTGGCGCGACGACTACGGGCCGCGGGAGTGGCGGCTTGCAAGAGCGCTACCGTGATCGACGTGATCGGCGATCAACGCCTTTGGGACCGCGAGCTGTTTCGCTTCGTGACGGATCACCGCGAAGGCCAGCGCCCGATAGTGGGGCCGTCGTGGCGGATGACGCACTGCCCGGCTCGAATCGAGCGCGGCGCACCGGACTTGGGCGAGGACACCGGCTACGTCTTGGGGGAGATCCTGGGTGCGGGATCCCCGACGGGAGGCGGACGGTGACGACGCTGGCGAAAACCGTCGCCCTGGTTACCGGCGCCAGCAGCGGTATCGGGGCGGCAACGGCGAAGGCGCTGGCGGCAGAAGGCGCCGCGGTGGCCCTCCTGGCCCGCCGTGCCGACCGACTCGCCGATCTGAAGGCCGAGATCGAATCAGCCGGTGGCACAGCGCTGGTCGTCACCGCCGATGTGACCGACGCCGAGGGCGTAGCCGCGGCCGTGCAGCGCACAGTCGCCGAGCTGGGGCGGCTCGACACCGTGGTGAACAATGCCGGCCTGATGCGGTCCGGGCCGGCGACCGACGCCCACCTGCAGGATTGGGACGACATGGTCGCGGTCAATGTGCAGGGTGTCCTCTACGTCACCCGCGCCGTGCTCCCGCACCTGATCGAGGCGGCCGGCAACTCACCGCGCGGCGTCGCCGATCTGGTCACCATCAGCTCCACCGGCGGCTGGGTGGCCCGACCCAACACCGCGGTGTACTCGCTCACGAAATTCGGGGTGAACGCGTTCAGCGAGGGCATCCGCCAAGAGCTGCTCGAAAACCGGGTGCGCGTCGGCGTGGTGGCTCCCGGAACCGTCGACACCGAGATCTTCAGCCACCTTCCCGCACCCGCACGGGAGGCGGTCGCGCGCCAGACGGCCGGCATGGTCAAGTTGCGGCCGGAAGACATCGCCGACGCGGTGCTCTACATGGTGACCCGCGATCGGCGGGTCGCCGTCAACCACATGCTGGTGCGCGCGGCGGAACAGACTTGGTGAGCTACGGCGAGCAGTCCGGCCTCGCGATCCCGGCCGACCCCAACGCTTTACGCGACGCCGGCGCGCGGTTCCTGACCGAGGCGTTTCGGGCTTCGGGCGTGCTCGCCGACGGTAACACCGTCACGCGGATATCGGAGTTCCGCGAGGTCGCCGGGGGTAGCACCGGACGCAAAGTCGAGCTGTCGGTCGAATACGACCGACCACAACCGCATTTGCACACCGACCTGTTCGTCAAGTTCTCGCGCGATCTCGAAAACCCGGTGCGCGACCGGGGAAGGACGCAAATGGAGCCGGAGGTCCGGTTCGCCGCCCTATCGCGGACACCCGGATTTCCCATCGCCGTGCCCACGGTGCAATTTGGCGACTACGACCGTCAGACCGGGACGGGAATCCTGATCACCGAACGAATCCCCTTCGGCCGCAACGGCATCGACCCGCAGTATTACAAGTGCCTGGACTACGACATGCCGGACCCGCTCGGCCACTACCGCGCGCTGCTCAGCGCGCTGGGCCGGCTCGCGGGAACTTACGGATCCGGACGCCTACCGGAGTCGCTGGCGTCATGCTTTCCGCTGGACATACGGGCGGCGACGGTGGGTGACCGAGCCCCGTTCAGCGCCGAAAAGTTGGACCGGCGCGTGTCCCAGCTGACCAGATTCATCGAAACTCACCCCGGGCTGGTGCCCGCCAATGTCGGCTCGCCGGAGTTCTTGGCGCGCCTCCGCGCCGAGGTGCCGCGAGTCGCGCGTCACGAGCACACGATCACGAGCCGACTGACCGACGACCCCGACTACGTCGCGCTGTGCCACTGGAACGCCAACATCGACAACGCCTGGTTTTGGCGCGACGGCGACGGCGTTTTGCGCTGCGGCCTGCTGGACTGGGGATGCGTGGGCCAGATGAACATGGGCATGGCCATCTGGGGCGCGATGTCCGGCGCCGAAACCGACATGTGGAACCAGCATTTCGACGAACTGCTGCGTCTGTTCGTCGGCGAAGTCGAGCGCTGTGGCGGCCCGCGCCTCGATCCGGACCGGCTGCGACGGCACACGCTGCTGTACGCGGCGGCGATGGGCGTCGCCTGGTTGCTGGACGTGCCGGCGCTGATCCGTGCGCGATTCGGCACCGACGCACCGGAGAGCCGGCTGGATCCGCGCATCAAGGACGACGAGAACGTGCGTGCACCCCTGCAGATGCTCGCGAACCTATTAAACCTCTGGGAACGGCACGGCATGGAATCCCTTGTGTCACTTTAGTTTCTGTGGTCACAGATGGGCGTTTGTTGTCGGTGGGTGTTTCTACGATTTGGGGTATGGGTGCGAGTAGTCGTGAGGAGATCGTCGAGGTTTTCGACGCGCTCGATCATGACGTGAAACGCTTGTGCGATTCGTCTTTTGACGCGTTGACCACCCCGGAACGACTCCGGGTCCTCGAGCGGGTGGAAGCCGCGGCGCGCCGGCTGCGCGCCCCGCAGCACACGCTGATCAATCAACTCGCCGCTCAGGCCGGCCCAGAAGAACTCGGCGGCACCCTGCGCGGCGCGCTGGCCGACCGGCTACGCATCACCAAGGCCGAAGCCTCCCGGCGCATCGACGAAGCCGAGGATTTAGGGGAGCGTCGGGCGTTGACCGGAGAAGCGTTGGCCCCCCAGCTGAGCGCGACGGCCGCCGCGGTCCGCGACGGGCGCATCGGCGACACCCACGTGAAGGTGATCCGCAGCTTTTTCGCCCACCTGCCCGCCGAAATCGACCCCGCCACCCGGGAAGCCGCCGAGGCCGACCTGGCCGACAAGGCCCGCGACTATCGCCCCGACGAGCTGGCCAAATACGCCAAACGGATCATGGACTGGCTCCACCCCGACGGCGACTTCACCGACGCCGAACGGGCCCGCAAACGCAGCATCGTGCTCGGCCACCAAGACTTCGACGGCATGTCCCGCCTCAGCGGCCTGATCACCCCAGAATTACGCGCCGCGATCGAAGCGATGCTGGCCAAGCTGGCCGCCCCCGGCACCGCCAACCCCGACGACGAAACCCCGGCCCTCGACGACAGTCCCGACCAGGACGCGATACGCCGCGACACCCGATCCCAAGCTCAGCGCAACCACGACGCCTTCCTCGCGGGCCTGCGCGCCCTGTTCGCCTCCGCAAAACTGGGCAGCCACAACGGCCTACCCGTATCGATCGTCGTCACCACCACGCTCAAAGAGCTCGAGGCCGCCACCGGCAAAGCCCTCACCGGCGGCGGCAGCGTGGTGCCGATGTCCGACGTCATCCGCTGGGCCGCCCACGCGCATCACTACCTGGCGATCTTCGACCACGCCAAACCGCTGGCGCTCTATCACACCAAACGCCTGGCCACCCCCGCCCAACGCCTCATGCTCTACGCCCAACACCGCGGCTGCACCAAACCCGGCTGCGACGCCCCGGCCTACCACAGCCAGGTCCACCACATCCACGGCTGGACAACCACCCACCGCACCGACATCGACGACCTCACCCTGGCCTGCGGACCCGACAACCGCCTCGCCGAACA